>NZ_JBFULB010000170.1:0-8125 GCF_056400545.1 Stenotrophomonas sp. P5_A8
TGTCTTCGATAGCCCGGTTGCGCTGCGCTGGACCGGGCTGGACCAGGCTGACACCAGCTACGAGGCGTTCTACCGACTGGGATATGCAAGCGGCTGGGCCCAGTTCAAACAGGCGCTGCAGTGGCAGGTGGCACCGGCAATGAACATGCTGTACGCCGACCGGCAGGGCAATATCGGCTATCTCGCAGCCGGCAGGGTCCCGGTCCGAAGGCAAGGCCAGGGGACGCTGCCTGTTCCCGGCTGGGACGGCAGCCACGACTGGTCGGGCTACATTCCATCGGAGCAGTGGGTACAGGCCTACAACCCGCCCTCGGGCTACATCGTCAGCGCCAACAACCGCATTGTCGGGCTCGATTACCCTTACTTCGTGTCCAATGACTGGGCCTCGCCGGCACGTGCCAAGCGCATTGAGCAACTGCTCAGGGAACGCATCGATGCCGGACGCAAGCTCACCGCCTCCGACATGCAGAAGATCCAGGGCGATACGCTCGATCTAGATGCGGCAGCCTTGATGGATGTGCTGCGCGACCAGCTTCCACAGCAATCGCATGCCGGGACAGCAGCGGCATACCTGCGGGACTGGCACGGCGACATGCGCGCCGACAGCCAGGCGGCAACGGTGTTCAACTCCTGGATGCGGCACTTTCGTCAGCGCCTGTTCCAGGCTCGTCTGCGCGGCGGCTGGGAATCACCGCAGGCCAGCACGCTCGCGCGGCGTCTGGGCGAAGGTGTCGGCACAGCGCAGCTGACCGAGCTGCTCCAGGGTGATGGCCAGGGATGGTGCGATACACGCGACTCCGAATCCGCGCGCAGCTGCGCGCGATTGTTGGCGGAATCGCAGACCGATGCTCTCACCGAGCTGCATAAGCTACGCGGAGACTGGAGCATGCAGAGCTGGGGATGGTCGCACGTGCAGCAAACACGCTACTCGCACATACCGTTCAGTGGAATGAAACCGTTCAACCTGCTTTTCGAGCGGCGCATTGGCAACGGCGGCTCACTTGATACGATCAATGTCGCTGGATCCCAGTTCGTGGACGGAGAAGGGTACCTGCAGGGTTTCGGCGCTGGCTTCCGCCAGGTCATGGAGATCGGACCACGCGGCATCTCGCACGATTACATGATTTCGACCGGGCAATCGGGTAACCCGCTGAGCACGCACTTTGCCGACATGGTCAAGCCATTCCGCGACGTGCGCTACTACCGGCTGGGCTTTTCCACCCCTGCGGCCGAACACGCACGGCCATCACCCGCAGAGGGACAAGGCCGATGAAACTGTTCTCCCAGTTCTCCGAGCATGCGCCCAACCGGGTGTTTGCATCGGTCGTGCTCGGTGCGCTTTCGGGCATCTGCTATTCACTGCTGATCCCGCTGGTGCTCAGTGCAATCCGGGCAGATGACCCGCGGCTGCAAACAGTGGACTCGGTGCTKCCGCGCGTTTTCGGCCTCGAGATCGCTCATGCGCCCTTCGCCATGGTCTTCGCGCTCATCTGCATTCTCATCCTTGTCGCGCGGACGCTGTCCCAGATCATGCTCACCCGCATCGCCATTGACGTATCTTCAGGGTTGCGGACCCGCATGTACGCGCGTATCGCAAGTGCACCTCTCCCGGCGCTGGAACGCATCGGTTCGGCGCGCATGATCGCGGTTTTGACCACTGACATCCCCCGGATCGTGCTGGGCGCACGGATGATGCCTGACCTGTTGATCGACATTGTCATGCTGATTGGCATGCTCGGCTTCCTGCTGATACTGAACACGCATGTATTCATGTACGTGATCGGATGCATCGTGTTTGGAATCATTAGCTACCAGGTGCCGATGTTGATCGGACGCCGCTTCTTCATCCGCGCACGCGCTGGGTTCGATGGCCTACAAGAATCGATTCATGGACTGATTCATGGGATCAAAGAGCTCAAACTCAACGACGCCAAGCGCATCGCGTTCTTCGACGACGTCATCATGAGACATGAAGACGAGGTCAGGGTCAACGAGAAGGCCGGCCACACAATCGTCCGTGCCGCAAGCAACTATGGTGACCTGCTCAGCTTCTTCGTCATCGGCTCCATCATCTTCATCCTGGTCAACTACCGCACCATAAGCACAGAGGACCTGGTCGGGGTGGTGATGGCCCTGCTCTACATTACCGGCCCGATCGCGGTGATCCTCAATTCCATACCGCAGCTGAGCATCTCGCACGTATCACTGCAGCGGTTCGCCATCCTGTTCAATGAGATTCCCGCCGAGGCCATCGCCAACCACCAGGAGGACGTCCGCCCCTGGAGTGAGGTGAGGTTTGAAAAGGTCTGCTATCGTCATGAGCGCAAGGATGGCACCGGCTTTCAGGTGGGCCCGCTGGATCTGACCATCCGCCGCGGCGAGATTACCTTCATCGTTGGCGGCAACGGTTCCGGAAAATCMACGTTGAGCAAGCTGATTACGCTTCATTACCAGGCCAGCAGCGGTCGCATCCTGTTCGGCGATCAGCAGGTTGGCGATGCCACACTCGGGTCTCTTCGGCAGGGAATTGCGTCGATATACTCCGACTACTATCTATTCGACCGTGTCTTGGGATTGGACGATGCGTCAGCAGGCCCGCGTGTACAGGAATTGTTGCGCGAATTGAAGCTGGACCACAAGATCGCGTTCAGTAATGGGCGATTCTCCACACTGGCCTTGTCCGACGGCCAGCGCCGACGGCTCGCACTGCTCATTGCCGTCCTCGATGACAAGGATCTGTACCTGTTCGACGAATGGGCCGCCGACCAGGACCCGGTGTTCAAGGCAGTTTTCTATCAGGAAATCCTGCCGGCGCTGAAGCAGCGCAACAAGGCCGTTGTTGCCATCAGCCATGATGACCGCTACTTCGATGTTGCCGACCAGATCATCACGCTGGAAGAGGGACTGGTGCATTCCATATGTAATCCACTCACTGCACAGATGGATCATGTCGGTACGCACCAAGGGGTACGGGAGGCGCCTTGAACTCCATGATGTCTGACCTTGGCCACGGACCTGGCCCGCTACAGCGGTCGCCGACTCTCCTGCTGGAGCTGATCTCCGACATGGCTCCTGCCGCCAGGCCGGCCATTCTTGACGCGTGGTGCGAAGCCGATCTGTTTGACGCTCGCTGCTCCCCATCGGTATGCCTGCTGCGATTCGATGTCGACCGCTTCGACAATGGGCTGTTTGCCGCGACTGGAATTGAACAGCCGCCGCAGATCGCCCGTAGCGTGCACCGCCGGCAGGCGGAGTTCTTCTTTGGACGCTTGGTGGCGCGGGCCGCCCTCCAGTTGCAGGGCCTGCAGGTGGCGGGGATTACCATTGGCGATCAGCGGCAGCCTGTGTGGCCAGAAGGCGTGATCGGCAGCATCTCGCACATCGAGGGCCTTGCCGCCGCAGTGGTTTCTTCCGCAGACGTGTACGGCGGGCTGGGCGTGGACATCGAATCGGTTCACACCGTCGGCAAGGAGCCCCAGGCGCTGCTCGCAACGGTCGTCGATGAGCAAGAGTACGCCTACCTTCTATCGCGGCATGCCAACGAGGGCTTCGATGTACTGTTGACAACGGCCTTCTCGGCCAAGGAATCCCTGTTCAAAGGCGCGCATGCCGCTGTCGGTCGCTATTTCGACTTTTCCAGTGCAAGGGTGAAATACGTTGACCGACAACGCCGCGTGGTCTCGATCATCCTGCAGGAGACCTTATGCGAGTCGTTCGTTGCTGGTCAGTTGCTGCATATAGGCTATCGCCACCTACCTGGCGATATCGTGCTGACCGGCTTTTGTTGGTAGATCACGTCCCGGCCCCAGCCCCGGCGCGCACGCAGCACCATATCGGCGCGATACTTCACGCGATGGCGTTGGCACCTAGCGTGCAGGCAATACGTTGCAGGACCTRATCCCGCTGGCCGTGGATGAAGAAGTGATCGCCCGCGAAGAGGTGATGATCGAATCCAGCGCTGGTTTCCAGACTCCAACCAGTGATCTGATCGATGCTGGCACGATCCTCATCCGTGCCGGCGAAGGCCGTGATCGGCACAGCGAGTGGCGGCGAAGGCTGATAACGGTAGGTTTCGGCGAGGGCAAAGTCGGCACGTATTACAGGTAGCAGCATCGTCATCAGGTCGGGGTCGGCAAGAATTTCCGTAGGCGTACCGTTGTAGTCGCGCAGCACGTCGATCAAGGCACTGTCATCAAGCAGATGCCTCCCCTTGGGCTCGTCGCGAAAGCGAGGTGCGTGGCATCCCGATACGATCAGGTGACAGGGCAACGATGCTCCTCTAAGCGCCAGTCCGCGGGCCGCCTCAAACGCAACCAGCGCTCCCAGGCTGTGGCCGAAGAATGCGAACGGCCGGTCAACACTCTGCGCCAGCAACGGCACCAGCGTATCCATCAGTGTTGGCAGGTCATGATATGGAGGTTCGGCGTAGCGCGCGCTGCGCCCTGGCAACTGTACGGCGCAGATCTCCAAGGGCGCAGGTAGTTGTTCCTGCCATCCCAGATAGCTGGCGGCGTTGCCACCAGCGTAGGAGAAACAGTACAGGCGGACACTGTTCACTGCAGAGCCACGCTTGAGGAACCACGAACGATCCATCATGGCGCTTCTCCCTCCATCGCCGCGACTTCCTGTTCCAGTGCAACCAGGTCTTCGGCTGAGTACCCGGCCAGTATCCTGGCCACTATCTGGTCGCCAAGCGCGGCCAACCGCGGATGCTTGAACACCTCTGAAAGCGCGGGCTCAATGGCAAACTGCTGACGTATGCGCGTCACAAGTTGAATGGCCGTCAGCGAGTGCCCCCCCAGCTCGAAGAAGTGGTCGTGCCGTCCCACCCGCTCCACGCCCAGCAGCTCGACCCAGATCGCGGCCAGCGCCTGTTCCACYTCCCCTTCCGGCGCCACGTAAGCCCGCCCGGTCAACGCCTCCAGCCCCGGGGCAGGCAACGCATGCCGGTCCAACTTGCCGTTTGCCATCAGCGGCAATGCCGCCAGCACCACAAATGCGCTGGGCACCATGTATTCGGCCAGGGTTCGCGACAGCGCTTCCCGCAAGACATCCGTGGGCAACGTCACGCCCGCCTCGGCCACCAGATAAGCCACCAGGCGCTTGTCCCCGACGCGGTCCTCGCGCGCCACTACCACTGCCTCGCGAACGCCGGGCTGTTGTGCAAGCTGCGCTTGGATCTCTCCCAACTCGATCCGCAGACCGCGCAGCTTCACCTGACTGTCGTTGCGCCCCAGGTATTCAATGCTGCCATCGGCTCGCCAGCGGGCCAGGTCACCGCTGCGGTAAACCCGCCCACCGGCAGCATCGAACGGGTCGACTATGAAGCGCTCGGCGGTCAATGCCGGCTGATTCAGGTATCCACGCGCTACCTGCACCCCGGCAATCAGCAGCTCRCCCGCCACACCGATCGGTACCGGCTGCAGGTGGCGATCCACGATATGGATCCGGGTATTGGCGATCGGACGCCCGATCGGAACCGTGTCGCTACCGGCGACGCATCGCCAACAGGTCACATCCACCGCCGCCTCGGTGGGACCATACAGGTTGTACAGCGCCACCTGCGGCAACGCCTCCAGCAGCCGGTTCTGCAGCGGGGCAGGCAGTGCCTCGCCGCTGCACAGGATCTGCCGCACCCCGGCACACCCGCTGACGTCGGCCTCATCCAGGAAAACCTGCAACATCGAGGGTACGAAGTGCAGCACGCTGATCGCCGAAGAGCTGATCACGCCGGCCAGGTAGTACGGGTCTTGGTGGCCTCCGGGCCGCGCCAGCACCAGCCGTGCCCCGGCCAACAGCGGCAGGAAGAATTCCCARACCGACACGTCAAAACCGAACGGGGTCTTCTGCAACACACGATCTTCACTGCCAAGAGCGAATTCCTCCTGCGCCCATAGCAAGCGATTGACGACACCATCGTGCTGGTTCATCACRCCCTTGGGACGGCCGGTGGAGCCGGAGGTATAGATCACATAGGCCAGGTGCTGCGGCGTCAGACCCAGTGCCTGCGGATCCGGATCATGCACGGGCTGACCATCCAGTGCCGCCACYTGGTCCAGCATGATCACCGGCACCTGCACTTCGGCCAGCACCGGCTGTAGCGCCGAAACGCTCAGTACATGGCGCGGGCTGCTGTCGGCCAGCATGTAGCCCAGACGCGCGGCCGGATACCCCGGGTCCAATGGCAMATACGCACCACCGGCCTTGAGCACGCCCAGCAACGCCACGACCATGTCCATCCCGCGCTCCAGGCAGACCCCGATCCGRTCATCCGGCCCTACCCCCAGACCCACCAGATGATGCGCAAGCTGATTGGCACGCCTGTTGAGCTCGCCGTAGGTCAGCGTCCCACCCTCGAACTCAATGGCAATCGCTTCACTCGTGCGCCGTACCTGTGCTTCAAACAGCGTGTGGATGAGGTGCGTCTCACCGAAGGGCTGCGATGTAAGGTTGAAGCCGCTGACTACCTGCTGCCTCTGAGCAGGCTGCAGCCAAGGCAACGTCCCCATAGGCGCACTGGAGTCCGCGATCATCCCCCCCACGATCATGTCCAGGTGGCCGGACCACCGCTCTATGGTGTCACGACTAAAAACATCCGGGCGAAACACCAGCTCTGCTCCGGTTCGGTGCGCCTCGTCATAAAGACGCAGCACTACCGTACAGCCGAACACCGTGTGCGATGCCGAAGCAGACGAGATCACTACCCCAGCGTCGAACGGCGCGATGCGATCACCCCAGCCGGCGTCCCGTAGCACCCGCACCGCCTCCGACAATGACGGCAAGGCACAGGCAAGCGCCCGGCCCCTCGCGGCCTCTACTTGGCCTATCCACTCCCATGCACTGGCTTCCTGCTGGCGGTAGCGCATGACTCCCACCACCGACGGACGCCAGTCGCGCTGGTCGAACAGTCCCAGCAGACCGTCAGCCTGTGAGCCCAGACGGCTCAGCAATTCCATCCAGGCAGCAATCCACACACTCTGGGCAGACCCGCCGCTTTGCCCGCTCCAGGCGATGATGGCATCCGCCGTTGAGCGCAGCGCCGGCACGCTGTCCAGATGCAGCGGTGCATCGTCACTGCGGTGGCCATCGGCCGGAAGATCCAAGGTCGGCGCTGCATCGTGCAGCGTCGCGCTCCAGTTCGTTACGCGCGCCTGCCAGGCATCCCAGCTGATCCAGTCGGTGCCTGCGCCAACTGCGACCTGCACCAACGCCCGCTCACCGGTGAGCTCGAAATAGCGACGTAGCAACGCGAACACTGCGTGTTGCCGGTCCGCATCAGAGCCGTCCAGGTCCGCCACGACAGCGAAAACGCTATGGCCATCCGCATATCGGTGTGCGACGGAGAAGAGCGCAACCCCGTCCATCGCTGCGCGACCAGCGGCTATGGCGCACTGCAGCGCATCGACACCTTCCGGATTGGTGCAGTGCAGTGCGGCCCTCCCCTTTGAACCACCGTGCGAGACCTCCCAATCACGTGCGCACAGCTCAGCGACGTCGGCCAGCAACTGCGGACGCAGTTGATCGGGCCACCGCAGTACGCACGCACCCGCAGCGACGCCCTCCACCTGCAGCAGCGGCAACCCGCCCGTTGCCGGCAGCGGAACGGGCGCGTCGAAGTCGGAGAGCATTGCTTCGATGGACGCCATGAATCGCTCTGACAAATGCGCTACGAATTCCTCCGATAGTCCCAACTGCGTATTGATCGTCACCAGCAAGCCATCAGCCGGGTTGCCGCTCACCTGTGTCGACAGCAGGAAGTTGCTTTCCTCAAATTGCTCCCCCATCTCCACGCGGAGCCAATCGACCTTCATCAACTCGGTGGCAACCTTGAAGTTGGTATAGGTAAAGTTCGCCTGCACCGAGAGATGCGGATTCCGCCGCAGGACACTGGCAAGCGCATGCCGACGATAGGGCTTTGCATCGGCTTCGGACGTTGTCAGTTCCCTGGCAAGTCCGCGCCAGCTCGTGCCACCCCGTATCAACACTGGGGTAACGTTGAGGAACAAGCCGACCAGATTCTGTCCGCCGTGCGCCTCCGGGCGGCCGTGATCGGTCATGCCGCTCAGCACATCGCCACCGCCCATCACCGCGCGCAGCACCTGCCCATGTGCCATCAGCATCAAGG
>NZ_JBFULB010000171.1:0-8098 GCF_056400545.1 Stenotrophomonas sp. P5_A8
TTGCAAGGGTCGGTAAACCCTTTGGGGACAAGGCAAGTTCTGTACCACAGATATTGACGCGGCCTTCATCGAAACGAGGCAGCCTACGATGCCGATCACAATCTGGCAGGGTTGAACCGCGCCATGCGTGGCTGCTTTTTGCGACCTTACCCGGCCATGTAGCAGCCACCCATGGGGTGGCTCTGCCCGTGGGTTTCCGGGCAACCAAGCGTGGGGTGGCGCCACCGATGCCTGGCATGCTGCGCCCAACAAAAAACCCGCGCCGAGGCGCGGGTTTTTCATGGCTCACCGCGTGTGCGGCAGGCCGACCTTACAGCGCGGCCAGCGCACCGTTGAAGGTCGTGCTCGGACGCATCGCGGCCGCGGCCTTGGCCACGTCCGGACGGTAGTAGCCGCCGATGTCCACCGGCTTGCCCTGCACCGCGGCCAGCTCTTCAACGATCTTCTGTTCGTTGTCGGCCAGTGCCTTGGCCAGCGGGGCGAAACGCGCCTTCAGTGCGGCATCGTCATCCTGCGCGGCCAGGGCCTGGGCCCAGTACAGCGCGATGTAGAAGTGGCTGCCGCGGTTGTCGATGCCACCGAGCTTGCGCGAGGGCGACTTGTCGTTGTCCAGGAACTGGCCGTTGGCCTGGTCCAGGGTCTTGGCCAACACGGTCGCACCCGCGTTGTCGTAACGGTCGCCCAGGTGCTCCAGCGAGGCTGCCAGCGCGAGGAACTCGCCCAGCGAATCCCAGCGCAGGTAATCCTCTTCGACAAACTGCTGCACGTGCTTGGGCGCCGAACCACCGGCACCGGTCTCGAACAGGCCGCCACCGGCCATCAGCGGCACGATCGACAGCATCTTGGCGCTGGTGCCCAGCTCCATGATCGGGAACAGGTCGGTCAGGTAATCGCGGAGCACGTTGCCGGTCACCGAGATGGTGTCCTCACCCTTGCGGATGCGGTCCAGCGAGAGGGCCGTCGCCTCCACCGGCGCCAGGATGCGGATATCCAGGCCGTTGGTGTCGTGGTCCTTGAGGTAGGTCTCGACCTTGGCGATCACCTGCGCGTCGTGGGCACGGCTGGCATCGAGCCAGAACACCGCCGGGGTGCTGCTCAGGCGGGCGCGGTTGACGGCCAGCTTGACCCAGTCCTGGATCGGGGCGTCCTTGGTCTGGCACATGCGCCAGATGTCGCCGGTCTGCACGGCGTGTTCAAACACCACGTTGCCGGCGTCGTCGGTGACGCGCACGGTGCCGTCGGCCGGGATCTGGAAGGTCTTGTCGTGCGAGCCGTACTCCTCGGCCTTCTGCGCCATCAGGCCGACGTTGGGCACCGAGCCCATGGTGGCCGGGTCGAACGCGCCGTGGGTGCGGCAATCATCGATCACGGCCTGGTACACACCAGCGTAGCAACGGTCCGGGATGACCGCCTTGGTGTCCTGCAGCTTGCCCTCGGCATTCCACATGCCGCCCGAGTCACGGATCATCGCCGGCATCGAGGCGTCGACGATCACGTCGCTCGGCACGTGCAGGTTGGTGATGCCCTTGTCGGAGTTGACCATGGCCAGGCCCGGGCGCTTGCCGTACTCGGCAGCCAGGTCGGCCTTGATCGCTTCCTGGGTGGCTTCGGGCAGCTGCGGCAGGCGCGCGAACAGATCGCCGATGCCGTTGTTGGGATCGAAGCCGGCCTGCTTGAGCACGTCGGCGTGCTTGGTCAGCACGTCCTTGTAGAACTCCTCGACGACCACGCCGAACATGATCGGGTCGGAGACCTTCATCATGGTGGCCTTGAGGTGCAGCGAGAACAGCACGCCCTTGGCCTTCGCATCGGCGATCTGCGCCTGCACGAACGAGGCCAGCGCGTTGCGGCTCATCACCGCCGCATCGACGATCTCACCGGCCTTGACCGCGGTCTTTTCCTTGAGCACGACGGTCTTGCCGTCGGCCTGCTGCAGTTCGATCTTCAGGCTGCCGGCATTAGCCAGCGTGGCCGACTTCTCGCTGCCGTAGAAATCACCGCCGTCCATGTGCGACACATGCGACTTGCACTCCTTGGACCACTTGCCCATGCGGTGCGGATGCTTGCGCGCGTAGTTCTTCACCGACAGCGGCGCACGACGGTCCGAGTTGCCTTCGCGCAGCACCGGGTTCACCGCGCTGCCCTTGACCTTGTCGTAGCGCGCCTTGATATCGCGCGAGACGTCATCGGAGGGCACGTCGGGGTAGTTCGGCAGGGCGAAGCCCTGGTCCTGCAGTTCCTTGATCGCCGCCTTCAGCTGCGGCACCGAGGCGCTGATGTTGGGCAGCTTGATGATGTTGGCATCCGGGGTGGTCGCCAGCTGGCCCAGCTCGGCCAGGTGGTCGGCTTCTTTCTGGTCGTCCTTCAGGAAATCCGGGAACAGCGCCAGGATGCGGCCGGACAGGGAGATGTCGCGGGTTTCCACCGCGATGCCGGCGGTGGCGGTGTAGGCCTCGACGATCGGCAGCAGCGACTGCGTGGCCAGGAACGGGGCTTCATCGGTAAGCGTGTAGAGAATCTTGGGCGTGTTCGACATGGGGGATCAGGGCTCTCTTGCAGATCTCGTGAATGATGGCCGTCGGCGATGCCGGGCCGCGTGCAACCGTGTCGCGTGCCGGGCACCGCAGAGCGAGGCCCGCACTTTCCCCGGGGACCGCGCCAACCAACGGCGCGCACGGCGGGAAACCCACGCATTGTCGCGTTTTCAGCCCCCCGGAGCAAAGCCGTTCCATACGCAAACGTACTGGAACGCTGTGGTCCGGCGGCGGCCCATAAAAAAAGACGCAGCCTCGCGGCTGCGTCCATCGTGAGCCTGTTGCCGGGAGAGAGTCGGCGCGGGCTTACTTAACCTCGAACTCTTGCGGCGTTCCGGCCGCCTTACCATCTACCATGACTTCCGCGCGGTACTTGCCAGCGGGCCAGCCTTTGGCATTCTTGAAGGTGATGTTGGTGGTCTCGGCCGCCGTGGTGTTGAGCGTCTGCGAATTCTCACCGGCCACCTGGCCGTCCTGGAAGGTCAGCTTGGCGCCGACATTCGCATTGCTGGCGGTGCCGTCGGTACGGACGGACACGATGATGTCGTCCTTCGGCGAGAACATCGCCGTGGTGGCCACGCTCTTGTCGGCGGCGGCGGTCTTGCCCACGGTGACGCTGGACACGGTGACGGCGGCAGCGGTCATCGGCTGCGGTGCGGCCTGGGTCATCGGCTCGGGCGCGGCCGGCGTCATCGCTGCGGCAGGCTGTGCGTTGTTGTCGGCGGTGTCTTCTTTCTTCTTGCAGCCGACCAGCGCAACGGTGGCCAGCATGGCGGCGAATACGGCGGTACTGATGGACGTCTTCTTCATGGAATTCCTCCCTGGGAATCTGTGGAATGCTAGTGGGGCGACTCAGTCTTTGGGCGGCAACTTGAGCGTCTGGCCCGGGAAGATCTTGTCCGGGTCCTCCAATACGTCGCGGTTGGCCTCGAAGATTTTCTTCCAGGCATTGGCGTCGCCCAATTCCTGTTTGGCGATCTTCGACAGCGAGTCGCCCTTCTGTACGGTGTAGGTGCCTCCGACCTTTTCGGCGGTGGTATCCACCGATGAGGTCACGCCGGAGAAATCAGCCTTTTCCACCTTCTGCGCGGTGCTGTCCACGCTGGAGGTGACACCGGAGAAATCGGCTTTTTTATCGGTACTCATCCACACACTCCCGTCTTCATTGACGACATGGGAGGCACGGTGTCACAGCCCGTGTTAATAGGGCATGGCGTGGATGTGAAGACATGCGGAACGGGGCGGGCGGCCACATTGGCCGGTGGTAGAGCCACCCCATGGGTGGCTGCGCGCGGTGTCAGGTGCCGGGGCAGCGACCCATGGGGTCGCTCTACTGGCGCAGGTCGCGCACGGTGCGGGCCGGCAGCGCGATGCCCGGGCTGGCCCGCCACGGATTGATGTCCAGGCCGCCGCGACGGGTATAGCGCGCTTCGACTTCCAGCCACGTCGGCGCACAGCGCTGGCTGACCTCGCTGAAGATCCGCTCCACGCACTGCTCATGGAACTCGGCGTGCTCGCGGTAGCTCACCAGATACTTGAGCAACCCCTCCCGATCGATCTGCGGCCCGTGGTAACGGACGCTCACACTCGCCCAGTCCGGTTGCCCGGTGACCGGACAGTTGGACTTGAGCAGCGCCGAACTGAGCGTCTCGGTGACGATCTGCGAGGCGTCGGCCGACAGCAACTCCGGCGCCGGCGGACCATAGCGTTCGATCGCCACGTCCAACGCATCCAGCGACTCGCCTTCGGCCTCCTCCTCCAGCACCGGCACCCCGAAACGCACCGTCACCACCGCGCCCGCACACCCGGACAGATCGGCGGTGATACGCAGCCGCGCCGCCTCGTCATCATCGAAACGCGTGCTGTTGAGCGAATTGAGATACAGCTTGAACGACTTGGATTCGATCAGGTTCGGCGACGTGCACGGCACGCTGATCGTGGCCACTGCGATCCGCGGCTTGCCGCGCCGGTCCAGCCAGCTCAGCTCGTACGCCTGCCAGCGGTCATGGCCGACGAACGGCAGCGCCGCCTCGTCCAGCCCGATCTCCTCGCGCGCGCCACGGCGCGGAATGGGAAACAGCAGCGAAGGATCGTACTGCGACGGGTAAGCAACCTCGCGACCGAGGCTGGAGTCCTGGGGGGTATTCATCCGTCCATTTTACGCGGCTGGGCGACCGGCGTCCGCCATTCAAACCGCCAGGCCGAGGGACAGCCCCACCGCAGCCGTTCCGCGCGCACCGATTTCCGCCCCGGCCAGCGGCCGGGACCTACCGGTGCGACGATCATCGATCCCGGCGGCCGCAGCCGTTCCGCGCGTACCGATTCACGCCCCGACCAGCGGCCGGGACCTACCGGTCCGACGATCATCGATCCAGCCCGCCGCAGCCGTTCCGCGCGTACCGATTCACGCCCCGGCCAGCGGCCGGGACCTACCGGTGCGACGATCATCGATCCCGGCGGCCGCAGCCGTTCCGCGCGTACCGATTCACGCCCCGACCAGCGGCCGGGACCTACCGGCCCGCCGTCCATCGATCCAGCCCGCCCCAGCCGTTTTACCCGTACCGATTCCCGCCCCGGCCAATGGCCGGGACCTACCGCCTTTAACCAACCGTCGCCGGCCAACTGTCGGGGGTGGGCCGGGGTGGGTTGSCGGGACCGTGCGCCGCATGGATGCGGCGAACGAGCCGCATGGGTGAGGGCGCATCGATTGCGAGGCACTGCCTCGCATGCGCCCGAACGTCCAGCCGCCGGCGGCTGGGCCGAACCACGGAGCGGGGTTCACGGCGTGTCCCGGCATGCGCTGGCACCCCGCGACCCAAGCGGATCAATGACGGGCTGCAGCCCCTGCCGCTCCCTCAGTGATACCCCACATCCGCCCGCACCTTCCCGCGGAACACTCGGTAGGACCAGGCCGTGTAGCCCAGGATCACCGGCAGCAGCACCACCAGCCCGATCAGGCTGAAGCCCAGCGACGAGGCCGGCGCGGCCGCCTGCCACAAGGTCATGCTCGGCGGCAGCAGGTAGGGCCACATGCCCAGCACCAGGCCGATGAAGCCCAGGATGAACAGCGCCAGGGTCAGCAGGAACGGCGGCAGGTCGCGCTTGGGGTGCATCGCGCTGCGCCACAGCGCCACCGCCACGCCCAGGGTCAGCAACGGCACCGGCGACAACCACCAGAAGTTGCCGTCGCTGAACCAGCGCGCCATCAGCCGCGAGTCCAGGAACGGCAGCCACGTGCTGACCAGGCCCATGAACACGATCACCGCCACCACCAGCGGCCGCGTCAGCGTGCGCGCGAAGGTCTGCTCGCGCCCCTCGGTCTTGAGGATCAGCCAGGTGCTGCCCAGCAGCGCATAGCCGAACACCACCGCCGCACCGGTCAGCATCGAGAACGGGCTGAACCAGCTGAAGGCCCCGCCCACGTAACGCCCATCCACCACCTGCAGGCCCTGCACCAGCGCGCCCAGGATCACGCCCTGCGCGAACGCGGCCAGCAACGAGCCCAGCCCGAAGGCCACGCTCCACAGCCGGCGCGAGCGGTGCGCCTTGAAGCGGAATTCGAACGCCACTCCGCGGAACACCAGCGCCACCACCAGCAGCAGTACGGGGAGATACAACGCCGACAGCAACGCCGCATACGCCTTGGGGAAAGCGGCCATCAGGCCCGCGCCGCCCAGGACCAGCCAGGTCTCGTTGCCGTCCCAGATCGGCGCGGCGGTGTTCATCATGATGTCCAGCTGTTCTTCGTCCTCGGCCATGGGCGCAAGGATGCCGATGCCCAGCACGAACCCGTCCAGTACCACGTACATCAGCACGCCGAAGCCGATCACCGCAAACCATGCCACGGGCAGCCAGGTCGTCATCTCCATGTCAGCGCTCCTCCAGCGGTTCGTCGGCGCCGGACAGCGGYCGTGCCGGGGTGTGGCTGCCGGCCTCCAACGCCGGGGCCGGCTCATGCGGCTTGGGACCGGTGCGGATGATCTTGACCAGGTACCAGATGCCCCAGCCGAACACGAACGCGTAGCCGACCACGTACACGCCCAGCGACAGCGCCGTCATCCACGCACTCTGCGGGCCTACCGCATCGGCGGTGCGCAGCACGCCATAGACCACCCAGGGCTGCCGCCCCATCTCGGTCACGAACCAGCCCGAGATCAGTGCGATGAAGCCGCTGGGCAGCATCCAGTTCCAGCCGCGGATCAGCCAGCGCGACTGCAGCAGCTTGCCGCGCCACCACTGGAACGCCGATACCCACGCCAGCAGCAGCATCAGCGAGCCGAGCCCGACCATGATGCGGAAGGCGAAGAACACCGGCACCACCGGCGGCCGATCGCTGGCCGGCACGGAGGTCAGCGGATCGAGCGTGCCCTCCAGCGAATGGGTGAGGATCAGGCTGCCCAAGCGCGGGATCGCAAGTTCGTAATCATTGCGCTCGGCCTTTTCATTGGGCAGAGCGAACACCACCAGCGGCACGCCCTTGCCCTCGCCTTCGGCATGCCAGTGCGCTTCCATCGCGGCGATCTTCATCGGCTGGTGCTTGAGCGTGTTCAACCCGTGCATATCGCCGACGAAGATCTGCACCGGCACGGTCAGCGCGGCGAACGCCACGGCCGCCAGCAGCATCGTGCGCCCGGCTTCCACGTGCGTGCCCTTGCGCAGGTACCACGCGCCGATGCCGCCGATCACAAAGCACGTGGTGATGAACGAGCCCAGCGCCATGTGCGCCAGGCGATAGGGGAAGGAGGGATTGAACACCACCTGCCACCAGTTCTGCGGGTGCACGATGCCATCGATCATCGCGTAGCCGGCCGGCGTATGCAGCCAGCTGTTGGACGACAGGATCCAGAATGTGGAAAACAGCGTGCCCAGCGCCACCATGCAGGTGGACAGAAAATGCAGGCGCGGCGACACCTTGCCCCAGCCGAACATCATCACGCCGAGGAAGCTGGCTTCCAGGAAGAACGCGGTGAGCACTTCATAGGTGAGCAGCGGCCCGATCACGCTGCCGGCCACTTCGCTCAGCCGCGGCCAGTTGGTGCCGAACTGGAAGGCCATGACGATGCCGCTGACCACGCCCATGCCGAAGGACACGGCAAAGATTTTCTGCCAGAAGAAATACAGCTCGCGCCAGACCGGGTTGCCGGTGCGCAGCCAGCGCGACTCCACGAACGCCAGCCAACTGGCGGTGCCGATGGTGAAGGCCGGGAACAGCACATGGAAACTGATGACGAACCCGAACTGGATCCGCGACAACAACAACGCGTCCACGTGACGCCTCCGACTGGTTTCTGGAAATCCGCACCAGTCTGGGCCGATATCCGTGAAAGGCACATGCGACCCGGTGACGCGCTGCTTCACTTTGTCGCAGGTGGAGCCCGGTCGTGGATTGGCGGGTGATTCAGCGGGCATGGCCCTTCGGCCGGAGGCTACCGCAAGTAGAAGCCAGGGTTTTTGGGCGCTGGTCGGTGGGTCGGGCGCCGGGCCCCTCTACCCTTGGAGGCGAAATAAAGGAGGAGGGGGCGGCCGCAGGCCGACRCCGGGGGACATTCGCCGGAAAGGGCATG
>NZ_JBFULB010000172.1:0-8035 GCF_056400545.1 Stenotrophomonas sp. P5_A8
CTCATTGGTCGGCTGCCCCCACGCAACGCGGCGGATACTTGCGATACCGCGACGTCGGAGCGGAGAGCAGCTGACCAACGGTCAGCTCTACGTCGGACGCTGCCGATGTCAAGAACCCGTAGAGCCGACCGTTGGTCGGCTGCTCCACCTTGGGGCCACTCATTGGTCGGCTGCCCCACGCAACGCGGCGGATCCTTCCGACACCGCGACGTCGGAGCAGAGGGCAGCTGACCAACGGTCAGCTCTACGAGCGCTGCGTTGCCCGATCGTCGGCCTTGCGCGTCACTGTCAGGCGTCGGCGGCGTCGGCGGTCTCGGCGACCGGGTAATCGGTGAATCCTTCCGCGCCGCCGCCGAAGAACCTGGCCTTGTCCGCGGGGTTCAACGCCATGCCCTGCTGCAGCCGTGCCGGCAGATCCGGGTTGGCGATGAAGGGGCGGCCGAAGGCGATCAGGTCGGCCCACCCCTTGGTCAGGGCTTCCTCGGCACGTTCGACCGTGTACTTGCCCGCGTAGATGAGCGTGCCGCGATAGAGCAGGCGCAGTGCCTCCTTGAACGCCTCCGGCATCACCGGGGCATCCTCCCAGTCGGCTTCCGCGATGTGCAGGTAGCCGACGCCGATGCTGTCGAGCACATGCGCGGCGGCCAGATAGGTGGCCTGCGGGGTGTCATCGACCGCGCCCTGCAGCGTGGTCAACGGCGCCAGACGCACGCCCACGCGCTCGGCACCGATCGCCTCTGCTACCGCTTCGACCACCTCGCGCAGGAAGCGCAGCCGGTTCGGCAGCGACCCGCCATAGCCATCGGTGCGCTGGTTGGCCTGCGAGTCGATGAACTGGTTGATCAGATAGCCGTTGGCGCCGTGCAGCTCGATGCCGTCGAAGCCCGCGGCAATCGCATTGCGGGCGGCCTGCGCATAGTCGCGCACGATGCCGGGGATTTCCTCGATGGCCAACGCGCGCAGCATCGAATGCTGGACCATCTCGCCGACGCCGCCCTGCGGCCCCCTGCCCTGCGGATCGACGAACACCTTCACGCCCGGCGCCAGCAGCGCCGACGCGGACACCGGTGCAGCACCGCCCGGTTGCAGGGCGGTGTGCGACACACGGCCCACATGCCACAGCTGGGCCACGATACGCCCGCCAGCGGCATGCACCGCGTCGGTGACGCCGCGCCAGCCGGCAATCTGCGCCTCGTCGTGGATGCCGGGGGTCCAGGCATACCCTTGGCCCTGCTGGCTGATCTGTGTGCCTTCGCTGACGATCAGGCCGGCCGAGGCGCGCTGCGCGTAGTACTGCGCCATCAGCGGGGTGGCGACATTGCCGTCGGCCGCACGCGAGCGGGTCATCGGCGGCATCACGATGCGGTTGGGCAGCGTCAGCGCGCCCATGCGGTAGGGGGTGAACAACATGGAAGACATCCGTCGGAACAGGTCTGCCCGAAGGATAGGGGCGCGCGCGGCGGCGCAACAGCGTCGGCGCGGCAAAACAGTTGTGCCGCCAGCGCAACGATCCCCTGTCTGGCCGCCTGCCGGCGACGGGCGTCAGGCGCGCTGGTCGGCCAGCATCGAATACGCCGCGCGCACCGTCTCGTAACCGTAGGTGCGCTCCAACCGGCGCACGATGAAGTGGCCGCGCGCCATGTCCTGGTAGTAGTCGGTGAACATGGTGTTGAGCGTGGCGCCGGTGACCGCGCCGATGATCGGCACCGCCTGCGCGGCGAACTTCTCGGTGACGACCACGCCGAAGCGCGCGGCCACCTTCTCCACGATCTTGGCCAGCCACTTGCCGGCKTCCTTCGGGGTCAGCCCGATCATCACCCCGCCGCCGCTGGCCACGCGCCCGGCCAGCTCGGCCGACAGGTGGCGCATCACTTCGGCGGTGAAGCCGCGGGTCACGTAATAGCCGGTCTCACTGGCATCGTCCTTGCCCGAGTTGCCGCCCAGGGCAAACACCTCCAGGCAGGCATGGCGGGTGCTGAGCTCACGCAGGTCGAAGCCTTCGCTGCGGGCCACGTCGGCCACCGAGCGCATCATGATCGTGGTCGACACCGGCAGCTCGATGAACAACGAGGTGAAACCGAACGCACCACCGACCGCGCCGCTGGTGGCCGCTGCCAGCTTGTGCCAGCGCGTGGAGGCGGTCTTGCCGGGCGTATTGTCCATGCTCCACAAGGCCGCCTGGGCGGACTTGAACAGCGCCGCCTCAACCGCGCCGTGGATGCGCCGGGACACCACGTTCGGCAGCTTCTTTACCGCAAACTCCAGCGGCGAGCCGATCAGGTTGGCCATCTTGGCGGTGAGCGTGGGCGATTCCAGCAGCGCGACGGCGCGCTGCAGGTCGGCCCAGTCCTGCGAGGTGGGCAGGATCTGCGTTTCCAGCGGGGGTGGCGTGCTGCGGGAGATGGCGTTCATGGCCCGGATCATAGCGCCGGTGGGTTGAACGGAATGTGCGTTTCCCTCTCCCGCCGCCATCACGGCTGGATCAGGCCGGCAGGCCTGCCAGGGTGCCCATGAACTGCCGGTAGTGGCGCAGTTCGTCGATCGAGTCGTGCACATCGCTCAGCGCGGTATGGCTGGCGGTTTTGCCGACGCCAGCGGCAACACTGGGCGCCCAGCGCTTGGCCAGTTCCTTGATCGTGGATACGTCCAGGTTGCGGTAATGGAAGTATCGCTCCAGCCGGGGCATTTCACGGTGCAGGAAGCGCCGATCCTGGCAGATCGAGTTGCCGCACATCGGCGATGCACCGGCCTTGATCCACTGCGACAGGAAGTTCACGGTCTGCGCTTCGGCCTGGCCCAGGCTCACCTGGCTGTCGACCACGCGCTGCCACAGACCGGAGCGACGGTGCTGGGTGCGGTTCCACTCGTCCATCGCCTCCAGGCGCTCCACCGGATGGTGGATGGCGAACTCGGGGCCTTCGGCCAGCACGTTCAACTGCGCATCGGTCACCACCGTGGCGATCTCGATGATCGAATCGTTGTCAGTATCCAGGCCGGTCATTTCCAGATCGATCCAGATCAGTCGCTCGCCTTCTGCGCCGTTGTCGGCCATGTTCACGCCTTGTGCAAGGGTCGGCGCCGCAGCACCGACCGGGGATGGAGGGGCGTCATGATACCGCCATCGCGTCGTCGTCCCGTCGCGACAGGCTGCGCTATTCCAGCAGCAGGGGCGGCTTGCCGCGCTTGGCGCGGAAGTAATTGGTCAGCCGCGTGCTGGCCTGCTTGGCCAGCACCCCGCCGTGGATCTCCACACGATGGTTGTGGCGGGCATCGCCGAGCAGGTCGAACACGCTGCCGCAGGCGCCGGTCTTGGGGTCACTGGCCGCGTACACCAACCGTGCCACGCGGGCGTGCACGATCGCCATCGCGCACATCGCGCACGGCTCCAGGGTCACATACAGCGTGCTGCCGATCAGGCGGTGGTTGGCGATCGCCCTGCCCGCCTGGCGCATCGCCACGATTTCGGCATGCGCGCTGGGATCGTGGTCGGCGATGTTGAGGTTCCAGCCCTCGCCCAGCACCTGGCCATCGGCGCCGACCAGCAGTGCGCCGACCGGGATTTCGTTGAATTCCTGCTCGGCGCGTTCGGCCAGCGCCAGCGCATGGCGCATCCAGTGTTCGTCCTGGTCGTGCACCGGCACGCCCAGCGGCGGCGGTGCCGGCAGGGACTCAACCATGGCCGTCGGCCTTGCGCACAAACGCCTCGAACGCGGCCAAGGTCGCTTCGCTGACATGGTGCTCGATACCCTCGGCATCGCGTCGGGCCGAGTCGGCATCCACGCCCAGCGCCAGCAGAAAGCGCTCCACGGTCTGGTGGCGGGCGCGCATTTCCACCGCCAACTGCTCGCCGGCCGGGGTGAGAAATACCCCGCGGTAGGGCCGCTGCACCGCCCAACCTTCCTTGACCAGGCGTTTGAGCGCCTTGGCCACGGTCGGCTGGGCCACGCCGAGCCGGGTGGCGATATCCACCTGGCGCGCCTCGCGACCGTCGGCGATCAGGTCGGCGATCAGCTCGACATAATCCTCGACCAGCTCCGAGCGACGCGCCTCGCGCACCTGCACGAAGCCCTCAACGTGGACCTGGGCATCGATCAAGGGCGAGATTTTGCGCGAGGAAGCGGGCATCGGAACTCCAGCGGGCGGCCAGCGGCGACTATGGCAGCAAGGCGCTCAGTTTACCGCACCCCGGCCCGCCGGCCGTGGCCGGGTCCGCTTGGGTCGCGCACGGGCCACCCGGTTGCCGGTTCGCGCGTGCGGTGCACGCGCCGTCCGGGCTACGGCTCAGCGAATCCGGCGCTGTAGCGCCGTCTCCAGCAGCACCTCGCCATCGAGGTTGCGCGCCACCAACGTGCCGCCGTGCGCGCGGGYGAACTCGCTGGCGATGAACAAGCCCAGGCCGAGGCCGCGGCTGTCGTGGAAACTGGCTTTGAACGGCTCGAACAAGCGCGGCAGCAGTTCGTCGGGAATCCGCCCGGCGTTGCGCACCTGCAGCCGCAGCGGCTCGTGCCCGGCGCCGTGCAGGCTCACTTGCACCGGCGCATCGCCGCCGTGCAGCACCGCGTTGCCGATCAGGTTGGACAACAGCTGCGCCAGCCGGTCCGGATCGCCCTGCAGGCGCGTGTCGCCGTCCAGCTGCAGCTCGATGCGTGCCTGCGGGTGGGCGCGTGCGATCTCGGCCACCACCACGGCAGCGACCTCGCCAACGTCGCACTCGTCGCAGTTCAGGCGCAGCCCCCCGGTCCGTATCTTGGAGAAATCCAGCAACTGCTCGACCATCCGCGCCATCCGCTGGGCACTGTTCTCCAGGTGGCCCAGCGTGCGCTGCACGCCGCTGTCGGCCGGCAGGTCCAGCGCGAGCTTGTCCGCACACAGCAGGATCGAGGCCAGCGGCGTGCGCAGGTCGTGGGTGAGTACGGCCATCATCGTTTCATTGAGTTTCAGCGCGTGTTCCAGGTCGTGGTTGCGCGCCTTCAACAGCTGCTTCTGCTGGTACAACTCGATGAAGACGTTGACCTTGCTCATGATCACCTGCGGCTCGATCGGCTTGTGCAGGAAATCCACCGCGCCGGTTTCGTAGCCCTTGAACGCGCGCACCGGATCGTTCGGCGAGGCGGTCAGGAAAATGATCGGCACATCGCGGCTGCGCTGCGAGCCGCGCATCAGTTCGGCCAGCGAGAACCCATCGATCTCGGGCATGTGCACATCCAGCAGCGCCAGCGCCACGTCGTGCTGCAGCAGCAGTTCCAACGCTTCGGCGCCGGAGGCGGCGCACAGGATATTCAGGCCCTCCCGGCGCAGCAGCGCTTCCATCGCCACCAGGTTCTGCGGCACGTCATCGACGATCAGCAGGTTCACGCGGTCATCGGCAGTCGCCCTGGCGGGGTCGATCAGGTTCATCGGATAAGGCCTTTCATGCGCAAGCACAGGGAAGTAAGCGGAAGCACTGCATCGGCGCCAGCGTGGGCCAGTGCCGAGGCAGGCATCAAGGAGGAATAGGCATCGTCGGGCGACTGGATCCAGGCCTGGCCGCCGGCGTGGCGCACCGCAGCCACGCCTTCGCTGCCGTCGGCGCTGGCGCCGGTGAGCAGGATCGCCAGCACGCCGCTGCCGAACACGTCGGCGGCACTTTCAAACAGCGGGTCGATCGCCGGGCGCGAGAACAGCACCGGCGCATCGACGGACAGGGCCAGGGTGTCGCGGTCTTCCACCAGCAGGTGGTAATCCGGCGGCGCGAAGGTCACCGTGCCGGGGCGCAGCGGCTGCTTGTCCTCGGCCTCGCGCACCGGCAACGGGCAGCGCAGGTCGAGCAGGTCGGCGATGCGGCTGGGGCGATCGCGCGGCAGGTGCAGCACCACCAGGATCGGCATCGCCAGGTCGGCCGGCACCGCTTCGAGAAGCGCCTGCAAGGCGCTGACGCCGCCGGCCGAGGCGCCGACCACGATCACGTCGAAATGTTGCCGATGCGGCACGGCGCTCATCAGGCCAGCTTCCGGTACAGGCGCTGCTCGCGCGCGCAGGCTTCGAAATCGTTGGCGTGCGCGCCGAACTGCAGCGATTCCTTGCCGCCCAGGCCGAGGAAGCCGCGGTGCACCAGCGCCTCATGGAACAGCCCGATAGCCCGGTCCTGCAACGCGCGCTGGAAATAGATCAGCACGTTGCGGCAGGACACCAGGTGCACCTCGGAGAACACCGTGTCGGTGGCCAGGCTGTGATCGGCGAAGACGATGTTGCGCTTCAGGCGGCGGTCGAACACGACGCTGCCGTAGCCGCTGGTGTAGTAGTCCGACAGCGAGCCGGTGCCGCCGGCGGCCAGGTAGTTGCGGCTGAACTGCGCGGTGCGCTCCAACGGGAACGCGCCGGATTCGGCGGCCTGCAGCGCATCGGGATTGATGTCGGTGGCATAGAGGATGGACCGGTCCAGCAGTCCCTCTTCCTGCAGCAGGATCGCCATCGACCACACTTCTTCGCCCGTGCTGCAGCCGGCAATCCACAGCTTGATGGACGGATAGGTGCGCAGCACCGGCATCGCGTGCTCGCGCAGCACCTTGAAATACGCCGGGTCGCGGAACATCTCCGAGACCTGCACGGTGAAGTACTGCATCGCCTGGGCGAAGGTCTCCGGCTCATGCAGCAGGCGGTGCTGCAGCTCGCCCATGGTGGCGCAGTCGAAACGTGCCATCGCATGCCGCATGCGCCGCCGCAGCGAGGACATCGCATAGTTGCGGAAGTCATAGTGGTAACGCTGGTATACCGCCTCCAGCAGCAGGCGCAGTTCCAGGTCGAACAACTCGGTGTCGTTCATCGACGCGAGCACCACACACGGCACAGCGAGACCAGCTTGTCCACGTCGATGGGCTTGGCGATGTAGTCGTTGGCACCGGCCTGCAGGCAGTGCTCACGGTCATCGGGCATGGCCTTGGCGGTCAGCGCGATGATCGGCAGGTCGCGCCAGCGGTGGTCGGCACGGATCTCGCGCATGGCAGTCAGCCCGTCCATCTCCGGCATCATGATGTCCATCAGTACCAGGTCGATCTCCGGACGCAGCTTGTCCAGTGCCTCGCGCCCGTTGCGCGCGATTTCCAGGGTCACCCCGAGCGGTTCGAGCACGCTGGACAGGGCGAAGATGTTGCGCACGTCGTCCTCGGCCAGCAGCACGATGCGCCCATCCAGCACCGCGTCGCGACGGCGCGCCTCACGCAACAACCGCTGCTGGTCGCTGGGCAGGGACGCCTCCACGCTGTGCAGGAACAGGGTCACTTCGTCGAGCAGGCGCTCGGGCGAGCGCGCGCCCTTGATGATGATGCTCTTGGAGTAACGACGCAGGCGCTGCTCCTCATCGCGGGTCAGCGCACGCCCGGTGTAGACGATCACCGGCGGGAAGGCGACCGCATCGTTGCCGGCCATGCGCTCGAGCAGGTCATAGCCGGTGCCGTCGGGCAAGGTCAGGTCGGTGACCATGCAGTCGAAGGTGGACGTGCCCAGTGCGGCCATCGCCTCGGCGATGGTACCCACGCCGGTGATTTCCAGCTGGTCGCGGCCCAACAGCAGCTGCAGGTTCGAGCGCAGCTCGCTGTCGTCCTCGACGATCAGCAGGCGACGTACGTCGCGCTGGCTGGTGGCCTCCAGCTGCTGGATCGCCCCCAGCAGGCGCTCGCGCGTGGCCGGCTTGATCACATACCCGATCGCGCCCAGCTCCATCGCCACCTGCGAGCGCTCCAGCCCGGACACCACGTGCACCGGAATGTGCCGGGTGGCGGGATCGCGCTTGAGCCGCTCCAGCACGCTCAGCCCGGACACGTCGGGCAGGCCGATGTCGAGCAGGATGCCGTTCGGGCGCAGCTCGGCGGCCAGGCCCAGCGCCTCTTCGGCAGTGCCGGCCACCACGCAGTCGAAGTCGAGTTCATGGGCCATCGACACCAGCGCACCGGCAAAGGTCGCATCGTCTTCGACCACCAGGATCATGCGCCCGGCGCGGCTGCGCCGGCCGCGGTCATCGGCCACCCGCTGCAGCGCGGCCGGCGGTGTTGCTTCACCA
>NZ_JBFULB010000173.1:0-8003 GCF_056400545.1 Stenotrophomonas sp. P5_A8
GTGCTGGCGGGCGCAGTCGTTCAGAAGTCCTGCTGCAGGCTCAGGTAGGCGCCGCGACGCGGACCCCACTGCGGGGCGAACACGCCGATACCGCCGCCGTCGCGGAGTTGATAGCTGCGGTCCAGTGCGTTGACCAGCGCCAACTGCGCGTGCAGCGGGTGGCCGCTGTCGGCGTTGAAGTCGTGCGCCGCGCTGAGGTTGACCTGCAGGTAGGACGGCAGCGCACCGCCATTGGGCACGCCCTCGATGTCCGAACGCAGGCCGCTGCCATACACGTAGTTCGCCCCGACCCGGTTGTGGCCGGCGAAGGCGTAGCTGACGCCGCCGGACGATGTCAGTTTCTGGTCGTGGTCCAGGTGGATCCAGTTGTCCTCCACGTAGGCCAGCGCTTCCGGGTCCAGGTTGTACTGGCCGGTGATCACCTGCTTGCCCATCGCCTTGTTGTAAGCCGCATTGAAATACGCACTGAGCGGGCCATTGCTGTAGTCGGCGCTGAACTCCACGCCGTGCACGTGGCCGTAGCGGTAGTTGAAGGTGGAGTAGATGTAGGCCGCGCCGAACTGGCCTTCGTCCTGCAGGCGGTCGACCTTGCGGTCGTACGCGTCCAGGCCCAGGGTCAGGTGCTCGCCAACCTGCTGGGAGACACCCACGTCGTAATAGTCGCTGCGTTCGGACAACGGCGTGGTGCTGCCGACGGTCGGCTGCTGGTTGGTGGTGCCGTCGTAGCGCGCGATGTCACTGCTGGCGACCAGCTCGCTGGCCGGTGGGGTGAAGTAGCGCGAGTAGCCGGCATGCACGGTGGTGCTGTCGCTGGCGTTCCAGACCACGCCCAGGCGCGGGCTGAGCTGACCTTCGGTGCCGCCGAAGGCCTTGTAGCGGTCTGCGCGCAGGCCGTAGTTGACCGTCCAGTCCTGGCCGACCCGCCATTCGTCCTGCACGTACGCCGCCGCGGTACTGGCATGGAAGGCGCTGGCATCGGTGATCACGATCGGGGTGGTGCTGGCCTGGTTGCCGTCGGCGTCGACGGGGAACACCCAGGCGGTGCTGCCCGCGCGCGCGCGTTCGCTGTTGCCGTACAGGCCATAACGCAGGGTGTGGTTGTCGCCCAGCGGCGTCGAGAAATCGGCCTGCACGGTGCTGGCGCGGTTGTTGCGGTCCACCCGTGAGGCCACGCCATCGAAGATCAAGTCGCCGGCCACGTCCGGGTTGAAGGCCAGGTCGCTGTAACGCTGCCCGGCCGACACCTGGTAGGCGGTCTGGCCGAGCGTGCCCTGCAGCACGAGCATGCCGAAGCGGGTGGTCTCGCGCTGGGTTTCATCCAGCTGTGCCGAGTCGGCCTGGACGGTATCCAGATAGCCGAACTGTGGCGTCTGGCCGGGGTTGACCGGGATCTGGAAGCGGTTGTTGGCAAAGCCGGCGAACAGGCTCAGGCGGGTGGTGTCGTTGACCAGGTAGGTCAGGTCGGCGAACGCCTTGCCCTGGTGGGTGTCGTCATGATCGGGCCGGCGCGAGGCGGTGGGGTTTTCCAGGCCGACCTCGTTCTGGTTGTAGTTGCCGGTCAGGTACCAGCTCCAGCGGCCCTGGTTGCCCCACCACGAGGCGTTGGGGTTGATCGTGCCGAACGACCCGGCGGTGATGCCGGCGCTGCCACCATTGCCCAGCTCGGCGCCGCTGCGGGTGGTGATGTCGACCACGGCGGCGGTGCGTTCGCCGAACTGGGCCGGCAGTGCGCCGTCCATCAGGCGGATGCTCTTGATGGTGCGGGCGTCCAGGGTCTGGCCGAAGCCGGAGATCGATTCGGGCAGCAGCACGCCGTTGAGGCGGTACTGCAGGTTGGCGTGGTCGCCGCGCACGTGGACCCCGCCGTAGCTGTCCTGGACCACGCCAGGGGCCTGCAGCAGCACCTGGCTGAGCGGGGCCGATGCCCCCAGCGGCTGCTTCTGGATGTCCTCGGCGGTGATCTGGTACTGGCTGCTGCCGATATCGGGGGAGAGGGCGTTGCGGGCCAGGTCGAGTTGGGCGCTGACGGTGACCGCGTCCAGGTCGGTGACTGCCGGGGTGGCGGTGTCGGCCGGGGCAGCCAGGACAGGCAGGCTGGCCAACGCCAGGGCGAAGGCGATACCGCTGGCAAGAAGGGATGGCTTCATGGGGAGCACTTGATTGACTGGGCGTGGGGGGAGGGGGGCGGCCTGGCGAGTGTTACTCCGTAACAAATCATGCGCCTGTCCAGCGTCCGGCGGGAATGCCGTTCCGGGCGACGGGCGCCGTCCGTTTTCCACCGTTCAGCTGGCGCCGTTGCGCAGCAGACGCTTTGCGCCAGCGACGCGCTCTGCGACCATGGCGGGTCCCCACCCCCTCGGAAGTCTGTGATGAGCCCGTCCGCACCGCCCGTAGTCGATCCTGCCGCCACTGCCGCCGCCGACAGCGCTGCCTGGTCGCCGGAGAGCTGGCGCGGCAAGACCGCGCTGCAGATGCCGACCTATCCCGACCCGCTGGCCCTGGACGCGGCGCTGCACGAACTCAAGCGTCTGCCGCCGCTGGTGACCTCCTGGGAAATCCTGTCGCTCAAGCAGCAGCTGGCCGACGCCCAGGAAGGCAAGCGCTTCCTGCTGCAGGGCGGCGACTGCGCCGAGAACTTCAGCGACTGCGAATCCACCACCATCTCCAACCGGCTCAAGGTGCTGCTGCAGATGAGCCTGGTGCTGGTGCACGGCATGCGCAAGCCGGTGATCCGCGTCGGCCGCTTTGCCGGGCAGTACGCCAAGCCGCGCTCGGCCGATACCGAGACCCGCGACGGGGTGACCCTGCCCAGCTACCGCGGCGATGTGATCAACGCGCCGGAGTTCACCGAGGCCGCGCGCCTGCCCGACCCGCGCCGCATGCTGCAGGCCCATGCGCACTCGGCGATGACCATGAACTTCGTGCGCGCCCTGATCGACGGCGGCTTCGCCGACCTGCACCATCCCGAGTACTGGAACCTGGAGTGGGTGCGTCATTCACCGCTGGCCAGCGACTACCAGCAGATGGTGGCCTCGATCGGCGACGCGGTGCGCTTCATGGAAACCCTGTCCGGTTCGCAGGTGTACAACCTCAACCGGATCGATTTCTACACGTCACACGAAGCGCTGCTGTTGCCCTACGAACAGGCGCTCACCCGCCAGGTGCCGCGCCAGCACGGCTGGTTGAACCTGAGCACGCATTACCCGTGGATCGGCATGCGCACCGCTGCACTGGATGGCGCGCATGTGGAATACCTGCGCGGCGTGCGCAACCCGATCGCGATCAAGGTCGGCCCGTCCGTGCAGCCGGACCAGCTGCTGCGCCTGATCGACGTGCTCAACCCCGATGACGAACCGGGTCGCCTGAGCTTCATCCATCGCATGGGCGCGGCGCAGATCGCCGAAAAACTGCCGCCGCTGCTGGACGCGGTCAAGCGCGATGGCCGCCGCGTGCTGTGGGTGTGTGATGCGATGCACGGCAATACCGAAAGCACCAGCAACGGCTACAAGACGCGTCGCTTCGACAACGTGCGGGGCGAGGTGGAGCTGTCTTTCGACCTGCACGCCGCGGCCGGCACCCGCCTGGGGGGCGTGCACCTGGAGTTGACCGGTGAGGATGTGACCGAATGCACCGGCGGCGCACGCGAGCTGACCGAGCGCGATCTTGAACGTGCGTACCGCTCGTCGGTGGACCCGCGCTTGAACTACGACCAGTCGCTGGAGATCGCCATGGCGATCGTGCGCAAGCAGCAGCTTTACGCGGCCTGACGCTACGCTGCCCAGCCGCGCGTGGTGGCTGCGCCAACAGGGCGTTGTCCACGCGCGGCTTACATTCGCCTGACATGCGGGTAATGGCCGTGCAGGCACGCTGTCGACTTCCTTGGAAGATCGCTGGAGCGTGCAGTGAGGGTGGACTGGCAGCAAGCGGCGTTGTATCTGTGGCCGATCGGCATCGCGCTGGCGGTGGGACTCACCGGGTGGTGGTTGTTGATGGCACTGACCCGCAGGCTCAAGGGGCGTGACTACCGGCGCGCGCGCATCGGTCGGGTGATCAGTCGCCCGATGGCGTTCGCGTTGCCGCTGCTGGTGTTGATTCCTGCATTGGAGGCGACGCCGTTGCAGGGCCATTGGCTGGACCAGTCGCTGCGCCTGCTGCACATCGGCCTGACCGCCTGCGTGATCTGGCTGCTGGTGCGTGCCGTCGCCGCCGGCGAGGACGCCATCCTTCGCGACAATCCGATGGAAGTGGCCGACAACCTGGAAGCACGGCGCATCCAGACCCAGACCCGCGTGCTCAGCCGGGTGTTGATGGGCGTGATCATCCTGGTCGGCGTCTCGCTGATCCTGCTGACCTTCCCGATGGTGCGCCAGATCGGCACGGCGCTGCTGGCCTCGGCCGGCATCATCGGCCTGGTGGCGGGCATCGCGGCCAAGCCGGTATTCGGCAACCTGATCGCAGGCCTGCAGATCGCGCTGACCCAACCGATCCGGCTGGACGATGTGGTGATCGTGGAAGGCGAATGGGGCCGGGTGGAGGAGATCGGCAGCAGCTACGTGGTGGTGCGGATCTGGGATGAGCGACGCATGGTGGTGCCGCTCACCTGGTTCATCGAGCACCCGTTCCAGAACTGGACACGCCGCAGCGCCGATCTGCTCGGCACCGCGTTCCTGTGGCTGGACTATCGGGCCCCGATCCCGGCGATACGCGCCGAGCTCGAACGCATCTGCAAGGGCGAATCACTTTGGGATGGACGGGTCTGCGTGACCCAGGTGACCGAGACCACCGAGCACACGTTGCAGGTGCGCCTGCTGGTGAGTGCGCGCAGTTCCGGTGATGCCTTCGACCTGCGCTGCATCGTGCGCGAACGCATGCTCGACTTCCTGGCGCGCGAGCACCCACAGGCACTGCCGCGCACCCGCGCCGAGCTGTTGCAGCAACCCGACCCGGTGCAGCGGCCGCGCTCGACGCCGGCCGAGGACGTCCGTTCGCCGGGCGCCGAAGACGGCGCGCCGGCCATCCTTCCAGAGCCCACCAACGGATAATGCCGTCCCCGCGTCCCCGCGTCCCCGCGTCCCCGCGTCCCGGTAGTGCCGGCCGTTGGCCGGCTCCTCGCAGCGTCGGGTGTCACGCAGAGCCGGCCAGCGGCCGGCACTACCGAACCGCTCAGGGTGGGCCGGGGTTGGCCAGCAGGCTGTCGGTCTTGAAGCGCGGCGGACGCCGGGCGCGCGTGCGCTGTTCGTAGGCGTACGCAAGCTCGATCAGGCGCGGCTCGCTCCAGGCGGTGCCCATGAACAGCAGGCCTAGCGGCAGGCCGTTCACGTGGGCCATCGGCACGCTCAAGCTCGGGTAACCGGCCACGGCAGCAGCGCTGTAGCTCTCGCCGGGGAAGTCGTCGCCGGCGCCAGCGCGGATCGGCCAGGCGGTGCCGGTGGTCGGTGCGATCAGGGCATCCAACTGTTGCGCGCGCAGCGCTGCATCGATACCCTCCGGACCGGCCAGGCGGCGCGCCTCGGTGCGGGCGGCGATGTACTCTGGGCTGCCCAGCCCGCCGACCGCCGCCGCCGCTTCTATCAGGTCCTGGCCGAATGGCAGCAGCTCCTTGTCGGCGTGGCTACGGTTCCACGCGATGACCTGGTCCAGGTCGCGCACCGGGGCCTTGTAGGTGGTCAGATAGCGCTGCAGGCCGGCCTTGAACTCATGCAGCAGCACGAGGCGTTCGGCGTCCTGCCATTGGCCCTGGGTCGGCAGCTGCACCGGTACCACCACCGCGCCGGCCTCGCGCAGCACGGCGATGGCGTGCTGCAGCGCCGGGCCGATGCCCGGCAGCTGGTCGAGCGGGCCATACAGCACGCCGATACGGGCGCCGCGCAGGCTGTCCGGATTCAACCGTGAGGTGTAGTCGTACACCGCGCGCCCGGGCATGGTCGCGGTGGCCGGATCGGCCGCGTCGCGGCCGGCCATCGCGGTCAGCAGCGCGGCGGCATCGGCGACGCTGCGCGCCATCGGGCCGGCGGTGTCCTGGCTGAAGGAAATCGGGATGATGCCTTCGCGGCTCACCAGTCCGACGGTCGGCTTGAGTCCGACCACGCCGTTGATCGCCGCCGGGCAGACGATGCTGCCGTCGGTCTCGGTACCGACCGCCGCAGCGGCCAGGTTGGCCGACACGGCCACCGCGCTGCCGCTGCTGGAGCCGCAGGGGTTGTGGCTGAGGCGATAGGGGTTGCGGGTCTGCCCGCCGCGCGCACTCCAGCCGGAAATCGACTGGCTGGAGCGGAAATTGGCCCACTCGCTGAGGTTGGTCTTGCCCAGGATCACCGCGCCGGCCGCGCGCAGGCGGGTGACCAGGAAGGCATCGTCGGGGCGGAACGTGGCCAGTGCCAACGAGCCGGCGCTGTTGCTCATCGGGCGTGCGCCGATGTTGTCCTTGAGCAGCAGCGGAATGCCATGCAGGGGCCCGCGCAGTTGTCCGCGCTGGCGTTCGGCATCGCGCGCGGCCGCTTCCTTGAGGGCGTCGGGGTTGAGTTCGATCACCGCGTTCAAGCGTGGACCGGCACGATCCAGCCGTGCGATCCGTTCCAGATAGGCGCCGGTCAGATGCACGCTGTCCAGGGCACCGGCAGACATCTGCGCCTGCAGATCGGCGATGTCGGTCTCGGCATAGAGGAAGGGAGAATCGAGTGACGTCGTCGGCAGGGCGGCGCGCGCTTCGCTGGCATGCACCGGTGCCGGCGCAGGGGCGCAGCCACACAGTGACATGAGCATCAGCATCGATGTCAGCGTCAGACGCATGAGGGTGTCCCGGGAACCGGCGCTCAGGCTAACCAGCCGGTGCCACGCTTGGCAACTCAGTGCAGGGCGTTGAGCTTGCGGTGGCGTTTGCGGATATCGCGGGCGAGCACGCCGACCACGATCAGATTGATCACCAGGACCGACCATGAAGCCCAGCCAGGGTGACGGACGATGGCGTAGATATCGAACGGCAGGTAGATGCCGGCGGTGACGCAGCCCAGCCAGGAGGCCCAGGCTTTGGCACGCCAGAGGCCCCAGGCCTCGAAAAGATGCAGCACCCCGTAGGCCACCATGGCCGCGGCGGCCAGGTGCACCGCGTCGGGGCTGATCATGTTGAGCAGCGAGGGCAGGGTGCCGTGATCCGGGTCCAGGCTGAAACGCCGGATCAGGGCATTGACCGCATCCCGCAACGGCTGCGGACCGAGCATTTCCAGCCCGGTCGCCGCCAACAGCGCCAAGGCCGCCTTGCTGGCTTCCAGCAAGGCGATCAGGTGCAGACCCGGATGCTTGTGCGGATCCGGGTTGTAGGGCTTGTCGGTCACGACAGGATCCTATCAGCCGCCGCGCGACGCCTTCTTGCGGTCGCTTTCGGTCAGCCCCTTCTTGCGCAGGCGGATTTCCTTCGGGGTGATTTCGACCAGCTCGTCGTCCTCGATGAAGTCCAGGGCCTGTTCCAGCGAGTACTTGATCGCCGGGGTCAGCTGGATCGCATCGTCCTTGCCCGAGGCGCGCATGTTGGTCAGCGGCTTGGTCTTGATCGCGTTGACGGTCAGGTCGTTGTCCTTGGAGTGGATGCCGACCAGCTGGCCTTCATACACATTGTCGCCTTCCGCAGCGAACAGCTTGCCGCGTTCCTGCAGCGGCCCCAGGGAGTACGCCGGGGTAGCACCCGGAGCATTGGCGATCATCACGCCGTTCTGGCGCTTGGCGATGGAACCCTGTTCCTTCGGGCCGTAATGGTCGAACACGTGGAACAGCAGGCCAGAACCCTGGGTCAGGGTCTTGAACTCGTTCTGGAAGCCGATCAGGCCACGGGCCGGGATCTGGTATTCCAGGCGCACACGGCCCTTGCCGTCCGGCTCCATGTTCTTCAGCTGGCCCTTGCGGGTGCCCAGCTTTTCCATGACGCCGCCCTGGTGCTGCTCTTCGATGTCCACCACCAGCTGTTCGATCGGCTCCATGGCCTGGCCGTCGATCTGCTTGATGATCACTTC
>NZ_JBFULB010000174.1:0-7935 GCF_056400545.1 Stenotrophomonas sp. P5_A8
GCTGGCGGTGTTGGCACGCCGGGCCGACGCGGTACGCGCGCGCCGCGCGGCCCGGATCAGGGTGGCCGCGTACCGCGGCAGCCGCGCGCACGGCAGCGCGGCCAACCACGCGCGTCGCGCGCGCAGTACCCCTTTGATCACGCGTGTCCGCCCATCCCGCCAGGACGTTACCGCGTGTAGAGCCACCCCATGGGTGGCTGCACGCGGACCGCGGCGGACGAGCAGCCACCCATGGGGTGGCTCTACACGCGGTAACGTCCTGGCGGGATGGGCGGACACGCGTGATCAACGTGTTCCTGCGCGCGCGACGCGCGTGGTTGGCCGCGCTGCCGTGCGCGCGGCTGCCGCGTTACGCGGCCTCGCTGATCCGGGCCGCGCGGCGCGCGCGTACCGCGTCGGCCAGGCTTTCCAACACCGCCAGCGAGCTCTCCCAACCAATGCAGCCATCGGTGATGCTCTGGCCGTAGGTCAGCGGCTGCCCGTCGACCAGATCCTGGCGACCGGCCACCAAGTGGCTTTCCACCATCACCCCGACGATGCGCTCTTCGCCGTTGGCCAGCTGTGCGTTGATGTCGGCGATGACCTTGGGCTGGTTTTCCGGGTTCTTGCTGCTGTTGGCGTGGCTGGCATCGATCATGATGCGCGCGGCCAGGTGCGACTTGGCCAGGGTCTGACTGGTCGCTTCCACATGCGTGGCGTCGTAGTTGGGCGTCTTGCCGCCGCGCAGGATGACGTGGCAATCCGGGTTGCCCGCCGTGGCCACGATGGCGGTGCCGCCTTCCTTGGTGACCGACAGGAAGTGGTGCGGGTTGGAGGCCGCACCGATCGCGTCGGCGGCGATCTTGATGTTGCCATCGGTGCCGTTTTTGAAGCCGACCGGGCACGAGAGGCCCGAGGCCAGTTCGCGGTGCACCTGGCTTTCGGTGGTGCGCGCGCCGATSGCGCCCCAGGCGACGAGGTCGGCGAYGTACTGCGGGGAGATCACGTCGAGGAACTCCACGCCGGCCGGCAGGCCGAGCTTGTTGATATCACGCAGCAGGCCGCGCGCCACACGCAGGCCCTTGTTGATGTTGAAGCTGCCGTCCAGGTCCGGATCGTTGATCAACCCCTTCCAGCCCACGGTGGTACGCGGCTTTTCGAAGTACACGCGCATGACGATTTCCAGCTCGTCAGCAAAGGCATCGCGCAGCGGCTTGAGGCGCTGGGCGTACTCGATGGCGGCGACCGGATCATGGATCGAGCACGGCCCGATCACCACCGCCAGGCGGTCGTCGCGGCCGTGCAGGATCTCGTGCAGGGCCGCGCGCGAGGCGCTGACCGTGGCGGAGGCTTCATCGTCGCAGGGCAGCATGGCCAGCAACTGGGCCGGCGGGGTCAACGGTTCGATCTTGCGGATGCGCAGGTCATCGGTGTGCGGGGGCATGGGGAAAACTCCTTGGAAGTGGGGGTCCCCAGCGCGGCGGCAACAAAAAAGCCGCCAGGTGCGCTGGCGGCTTTCGGGAATGCGTCTGAAGCTTTCTTCAGGGTGAGCGCATGCCTTCCTCCGCCGGTGGCTTCGGAAAGTAATACCAAAAGTAGGAATTGGCGTGGCGTGCGTTCATTGGGGAGTATTGATAACACAGCTTCTGCGCGGCGCAAAATGTTTCAAACGCAACTGGCCAGCGGCATTCAGCCGTGGCCGCGACGTCGCTATGCCTTGGGCAACGCAGCCAGCTCGGCCAGGTGCTGCTGCAACCCACCCGCGCCGCCGACGACATGCGTAGTGGTGAAATAGCTGTGCCAGCCGGTGGCATCGATCGCGGCCAGCAATGCATCCGCGTCCTGGCGTTCGCTGCACTGCCATACCGCATAGAACTGCTCGGCACGGGTATGCGGCACGTCCTGGTCGATGGGACCCATCGCCAGTGGCGTGATCCTGGCCGGGTCCACGTGCTGCATGCCTGCGCCGATGCGGGCGAAGAAGGCCGCACGCGACAAGGCGTCGAGCGCGGTCCAGGCGGGGGTGGCGGTGTAGAGCTCGATCAACATGTACGACATGGCATTCCCAGGGTCAGAGTGAGCGCAACGCGCGCTTGCGAATGTAGGTATTGGCGAGATGGTCGGCATGCCGCAGCTGCCAGCCATCGCACAGCGCACGCACCCAGTCGGGCTGGCTCTTGCCGGCATCGTTGAGCCAGTTGCCCACCGAGTCCTGCACGTAGCGCGATGCATCGCAGCACAGCGCATCGAGCAGCGCGGCCGCGTGCTGTGGTTCCTGCTTGAGCAGCGTGATATGCGCCGCCCACACCCCGCGCGGGCGCAACGCTTCGCACGCGAAGCGGCGCACGTTGGGCGAAGGATCGGCGGTCCACGGCTGCAGATGCATGAGCACCCGCAGCGGCTCGGCGGCGATGTGCGGGCGTACGGCCAGCCACGCCCATTCGCGTACGCCGAAGTGGCTGTCATCGGCGAGCGCGCGCAGCGCATCGAGTTTGTGTTCCAGCGACAGGCGCGGGTCGCTGCCGATCAGGTAGCAGGCCCAGCCACGCACGGTGTCGCTGGTGTGCGTGGACCAGTGCGTGGCATCGCCAAGCGCGTGTGCGCGCAGCAACGTGGCCGCGCCCTGCATGCGCAGGGTGATGCCGCTGCTGGCGGCCTTGCGCATGTTGGCCACGGCAGCCGCCGGCAGTGATGGGGCGACGTTGCTCAGGAGACGGGCGAAGTCCACGGCGAGGACCTCGGCCAGGTGGGTAGCCTCGGCATTGCCACCATCGAGTTGTGCGCGGCGTTCGCGCGACAACGCCTGTGGTTTCATGCGGCGCTCCCGGCATCGGTTCGCGCCCATATCCGGCACAGCATGCCGCTGAGCAGCGTGCGTTCTTCGTCGCTGAGATCGGCGAACAGGGTACGGATCCACTGCGTGTGCTGGTCAAACAGCTCAACCGCGAGGGCTTGCCCTGCGGCGGTGAGGCTCACGTTGACCCGACGCTTGTCGGCCGGATCAACGTGACGCTCCAGCAGTGCATCGCGCTCGAGACCATCCAGCAGGCCGGTGACAGTGGCGCGGGTGACACCGGCGCGCTCGGCCAACTGATGCGGCGACAGCGCTTCGTCCGCGCCCTGCAGTAGGAACAGCATCACGAAGCGGCCCTCGCTCAGGCCCAGCGGTGCGAGCCGGTGGGCACAATCCTGGTCGATCGCGCTGGCCAGCGACAGCAGCTGGAAGCACTGTGACAAGCCGTCGAGTTCGGACTGTCCGCGGCGTTTGAGTTCGGTCAGGAAAGCGTGGTGTTTAGGTTCGAGCACGATGCGTCGACAACATGATTAGTCACCTAATCATATCGTCAACTTCGCGGACTGCAATGTTCATTGACGGACGCCCCGCTGATTTGCGCTGGGACAATCGTAATTCCCATCGCGCAACGAAAAACCCCGCCTTTCGGCGGGGTTTTTCGTACTGCGTTGGCGCATGGCGGGTACCGACCAACGGTCGGTACCTACCGGACCGATGCGTGCCGGCCGGGGGCCGGCGCCGGCATCAGAAGTCCATGCCGCCCATGCCACCCATACCGCCCATGCCGCCACCGCCGGCGCCAGCGCCGTCATCCTTCTTCGGGGCATCGGCCACCATGGCTTCGGTGGTGATCATCAGGCCGGCGATCGAGGCCGCGTTCTGCAGGGCCGAACGGGTCACCTTGGTCGGATCCAGGATGCCGAACTCCAGCATGTCGCCGAACTCACCGGTGGCGGCGTTGTAGCCGAAGCTGCCGGTGCCTTCCTTGACGCGGTTGACGATGACCGACGGCTCTTCACCGGCATTGGCCACGATTTCGCGCAGCGGGGCTTCCATCGCGCGCAGGGCGATCTGGATGCCGTGGTTCTGGTCTTCGTTGGCACCCTTCAGGCCGCTCAGCGCGGTGACCGCACGGACCAGCGCGACGCCGCCGCCCGGGACCACGCCTTCTTCAACGGCTGCACGGGTAGCGTGCAGGGCGTCGTCGACGCGATCCTTCTTTTCCTTCATTTCGATTTCGGTCGAGGCACCGACCTTGATCACGGCAACGCCGCCGGCCAGCTTGGCCACGCGTTCCTGCAGCTTTTCGCGGTCGTAATCGGACGAGGTGTCTTCGATCTGGGTCTTGATCTGGGTGACACGCGATTCGATGTTGGCCTTCTCGCCGGCGCCATCGATGATCGTGGTGTTTTCCTTGGAGACCTGCACCTTCTTGGCGCGGCCCAGGTCCTTGATCGTCGCCTTTTCCAGCGACAGACCAATTTCCTCGGAGATCACGGTGCCGCCGGTCAGCACGGCCATGTCTTCCAGCATCGCCTTGCGACGGTCGCCGAAGCCCGGTGCCTTGACGGCCACGACCTTGACGATGCCACGGATGGTGTTGACCACCAGGGTCGCCAGCGCTTCGCCTTCGATGTCTTCGGCGATGATCAGCAGCGGCTTGCCGGACTTGGCCAYGCCTTCCAGCACGGGCAGCAGGTCGCGCACGTTGGAGATCTTCTTGTCGTGCAGCAGCACGTACGGATCGTCCAGGTCAGCGGTCTGCGACTGCTGGTTGTTGATGAAGTACGGGGACAGGTAGCCACGGTCGAACTGCATGCCTTCGACGACGTCCAGCTCGTTTTCCAGGCCCGAGCCTTCTTCAACGGTGATCACGCCTTCCTTGGTCACGCGGCGCATCGCTTCGGCGATGATGTTGCCGATCGATTCGTCGGAGTTGGCCGAGATCGTACCGACCTGGGCGATCGCCTTGTCGTCGGTGGTGGGCTTGGAGATGTTCTTCAGCTCGGCGACGGCGGCGATGACGGCCTTGTCGATACCGCGCTTGAGGTCCATCGGGTTCATGCCGGCCGCGACGGCCTTGGCGCCTTCGCGGATCAGGGCCTGGGCCAGCACGGTGGCGGTGGTGGTGCCGTCGCCGGCGTCGTCGTTGGTGCGGGAAGCAACTTCCTTCACCATCTGCGCGCCCATGTTCTCGAACTTGTCAGCCAGTTCGATTTCCTTGGCGACAGACACGCCGTCCTTGGTGATGGTCGGGGCGCCGAAGCTCTTTTCGAGCACGACGTTGCGGCCCTTCGGGCCCAGGGTAGCCTTGACGGCATTGGCGAGCACGTTGACGCCGCGCACCATGCGCGAACGGGCATCTTCACCGAAACGAATATCTTTGGCAGCCATTGCGATTACCTTTTATGTGGAGCCGGGCCAAGCCCGGCTGCTTGAATGGGGGAGATTGCGGAAGCGCCGGCACGGGCCGGCGGCATCACTCAGCCGAGGATGGCGAGGATGTCGTCTTCGCGCAGGACCTTGTACTCGACGCCTTCGGACTTGTAGCTGCTGCCGGCGTACTGGCCGTAGATGACCTTGTCACCGACCTTCAGCGACGGCGCGCGGACGCTGCCGTTGTCCAGGGGCTTGCCCGGGCCGACGGCCACGACTTCACCCTTGGTCGACTTTTCCTTGGCGGAATCCGGAATCACGATGCCGCCGGACGAGATTTCGTCGGCTTCGATCGGCTTGACTACGACGCGGTCATGAAGCGGCTTGATGCTCATGTGAGACCCTTTTAAGTTGTTGATTGGTCTAGGAAAGTCTGGCGATGTTAGCAGTCACCCAGGGCGACTGCCAACCACGCTCACGAAAAAACCCGACGGTGCGGGTACGGAGCAGAGATGGTGCTGGGCGCGCGCCTTTCAAGGGGGAGGGTCGAAATTTTTCCGGGCTGCGTTTGGGGCGAGGGCAAAAGCAAAAGCAACGCATCCTGTCCCCGTTCGGGACTGCCGCGAGCGTGAGGGCCCCGTCGCGGCCGGTAGGCCCCTGGCGCAAATGTCCCCCGGCCTGGCGGCCTCCTCCTTTATTTTGCCCAGGAGCCTACCGCCCGCGATGGGGCTCGGCTCGCGGTACGTTGGCCGAAGACCGGCTTTTCTGATTTCGGTCGGGGGGTCGGGCGCTGGGCCCCCATGCCCTTGGAGGCGAAATAAAGGAGGAGGCCGCTCCGCGGCCGGGGGACATTCGCCGGAAAGGGCCTGGGGGCCCAGCGCCCGACCCGCCGACCGACCGCCGCCCCCCATTTTCTTGACGTACGTCTCACTGCGGAAGGCCAATCCCGACATATCGATAGATGTGTCATCTGGATTGATTAGATTCGGCCGGCGATACCCAATCACAAGGAGACGTAGATGAGGTTGCTCACACCGCTGTCCCTGGGATGCCTGCTGGCATTGGCCGGCACCGCCCAGGCGGATGTATTCATCAATGAACTGCACTACGACGACAGCACGCCGGCCGGCGATGTCGGCGAGGCCATCGAGGTAGTGGCCACCGCCGGGGAGGACCTCAGCGGCTACCGCCTGTACCTGTACAACGGCAGCAACCCGTCGGCGGCAGCGGTCTACGCCAACAACGCGATCCCGTCCGGCACCGCGGCCGGTTGCGGCAAGGCCACCCTGGCCACGGTCACCTACCCCAGCAACGGTATCCAGAACGGGTCCAACGACGGCATCGCCCTGGTCGATGCCAGCGGCAAGGTCGTCCAGTTCATCAGCTACGAAGGCACCATCACCGCCGCAGGCGGCCCCGCGGCCGGCCTGACCAGCCAGAACATCCCGGTCAGCGAGAGCAACAGCACCGCCCCGGGCACGTCCCTGCAGCTGACCGGCAGCGGCAGCCAGTACACCCACTTCACCTGGGCCGAATCGGCCGGGCAGACCTTCGGCGCGTGCAACAACGGCCAGACCTTCAGCGGCACCGGCGGCAGCGGCCCCAATACCCCGCCCTCGGTCAGCGCCACCACCCCCGAACAGGGCGCCAGCACCTTCCCGTCGGCCGCCGATCTCAGCGTGACCTTCAGCGAGACGGTCAACCTGGCCAGCGGCGCCTTCGTGCTCAGCTGCGGGCAATCCGGTACGGTGCCGCTGACCCACGCCAGCAGCGGCAGCCGGTTCACCCTGTCCACCAACACTGCGCTGATCGCCGGCGAAGCCTGCCGCTTCGACATCCGCGCCACCCGCGTCAGCGATGCCCAGGGCGCCCATCCCGCTGCCGATACCCGCATCGCCTTCACCGTGGCCACCACCACCGGCAATCCGGACCCGGGCAATCCCGGTAATCCCGGCGAGTACTACTCGCGGGTCAACACCAGCAACCCCAGCCAGCTGCGCTGCTCCCTGCACGAGACCATCAAGGGCCACACCGCCTACCCGTACAGTGGCTCCGGCACCAGCACCTGGACCATCCTGGAGATCGCCGATGAGGATCCCAACAACAGCGGCAAGATCCTCGATGCCTACCGCAACCACAGCTACACCAAGGTCAGTGGTCGGGCGGGTACCGGCAGCGGCCTGACCTACAACCGCGAGCACACCTGGCCGAACTCGCTGGGCTTTGCCAGCACCACCGGCGACAAGGGCCTACCGTATGCGCCCTACACCGACACCCACATGCTGTACCTGACCGATGCGCAGTGGAACGCCGACCGCGGCAACAAGCCGTTCGGCAAGTGCGACAGCAACTGCGGCGAGCGCGCCACCGAGGCCAACAATGGCGTGGGCGGCGGYAGCGGCGGCTACCCGGGCAATTCCAACTGGGTGCGTACCCCCGACGGCAACACCGGCACCTTCGAGGTGTGGGGCCGACGCAAGGGCGACATGGCGCGGGCAGTGATGTACATGGCGATCCGCTACGAGGGGGGCAAAGACGCCAAGACCGGCCAGTCCGAGCCGGACCTGGAACTGACCGACGACCGCAGCAAGATCGTCAAAACGGCCGCATCGCCGGCCTACATGGGCCTGCTCTCGACCCTGATCGAGTGGCATCTGTCCGACCCGCCGGATGCGGCCGAACGCGCCCGCAATGAAGTGATCTACAGCTTCCAGGGCAACCGCAATCCGTTCATCGACCACCCCGAATGGGCCACCCCGGGCCTGTTCACCTCGGCCAAGCCGACC
>NZ_JBFULB010000175.1:0-7930 GCF_056400545.1 Stenotrophomonas sp. P5_A8
CGCCACGCTCGGCCTGCTGGCTGCCGCGCCGGCCTTCGCCGGCTATGACAAGCCGCCCGAACACCTGCTCAAGGTGCTCAAGGCACCGCCGCCGCCCGTGCCCAGCCTGGACCCCAGCGGCCAGCGCCTGCTGCTGACCACCGCGCAGACCTATCCGTCGATCGAGCGCGTGGCCCAGCCCTACCTCAAGCTGGCCGGCGTGCGCCTGGAGCCGAAGAACCGCAGCCGCCACGACACCCAGGGCGGCTATGGCATTCCGGCGTGCGTGGCCGATTTCACCCTGGTCGATGTGGGCACCGCCAAGCACACCAAGGTGGYGCTGCCGCAGGGCTGMGCGGGTGCAGCGCAATGGTCGGCCGACGGCCGGCATTTCGCGTTCCAGAACGCGGTCGATACCGCGGTGCAACTGTGGGTGGGCGATGCGGTGACCGGCCAGGTCAAGCAGATTCCCAACGTACAGCTCAATCCGATCTTCGGCGGGACGGTGCAGTGGCTGGGCGGTGGGCAGAAGTTGCTGGTGAAGCTGGTGCCACCCAACCAGGGACCAGCGCCGTCCAGCGGCAACGGTGCGGGCGGTCCGGACGTGCAGGAGTCGCTGGGCAGCAGCGGCGAGAGCAGCACCTATGAAGCGCGCGATACGCTGACCAGCGCGCACGATGAGCAGCTGTTCGCCTATTACGGTGCATCGCAGCTGGCGGTGGTGGACGTGGCCGCCGGCAACGTACGCAATGTCGGCGCGCCGGCCCTGTACGACGGGGTCAATGCCGCCCCCGATGGCGTGCACGTGTTGACCGAAACGTTGAAGGCGCCGTTCTCGCACGCAGTGACTTACCAGCGCTTTGCCAATGACGTGGCCGTACTCGATCTGGGCACCGGCCGCAGCAGCCCGATCGCCAGCCTGCCGCTGGCCGACCGCGTGCCGGTGCATGGCGTGCCGGAAGGCCCGCGCGAGTTCGACTGGCGCTCCACCGATCCGGCCACGCTGGTCTACGCCGAGGCGCTGGACAAGGGCGACTGGAAGGTGACCGTGCCGCATCGCGATCGCGTGCTGGCGCTGAAGGCGCCCTTCACCGGCAAGCCGCAGGAAATCGCCCGTACCGCGCAGCGCTTTGAAGGCATCGCCTGGAGCGCCGATCCGGCGGTGTCGTTCCTGTTCGAGAACGACGAGAACCGGCATTGGCGGCAGACCCGCATCGTGGATGTGGACCAGCCGAAGAAGGAAGGCCGCCTGCTGTGGGATCTGTCCAGCGATGAGCAGTACGCCGACCCGGGCAACCTGGTGTTCAAGCGCCTGCCCAACGGGGCGTCGGTGGTCCGCCAGGACGGTGCGTTCGTGTTCCTGCGCGGGCAGGGTGCCTCGCCGCAGGGCGACCGGCCGTTCCTGGATCGCCTGGACCTGGGCTCGCTCAAGACCGAGCGCCTGTTCCGCAGCGACGCCGACGCCTACGAGCAGGTGCTGGGCCTGACCGCCACGCCCGGCCGCTACCTGACCTGGCACCAGTCGGTGATGGACCCGCCGAACGCCTTCGTGCGCCAGCAGGGCGAGCGTGCAGCGTCGGTCAAGGAGGGCGAGGCGCAGTTCGCCTCCACCGCCACCGCGCTGACCCGGCTCACCGACCCGACCCCGGAAGTGCGACAGATCCAGAAGCGGCTGGTGACCTACAAGCGTGCCGACGGCGTGGACCTGTCCTTCACCCTGTACACCCCGCCGGGCTACAAGGAAGGCCAGCGCGTACCGGCAATCCTGTACGCCTATCCGGCCGACTTCGCCAACGCCGCGCAGGCCGGGCAGGTGTCCGGGTCGCAGCAGACCTTCACCCGTCTGGCCCCGTACCGGCTGATGCTGCTGGCCGGCTACGCGATCATCGACAACGCCTCGTTCCCGATCGTGGGCGATCCCAAGAACGCCTACGACACCTATCTGGAACAGCTGGAGGCCGATGCCAAAGCGGCGGTGGACAAGGCCGTGGACCTGGGCGTGGTGGATCGCAACCGGATCGGCGTCACCGGGCACAGCCATGGTGGCCTGATGACCGCCAACCTGATCGCGCACACCACCCTGTTCAAGGCGGGCGTGGCCACCAGTGGCTCGTACAACAAGACGTTCACCCCGTTCGGCTTCCAGAACGAGCGTCGCTCGGTATGGCAAGCGCAGGACGTGTATCTGAAGGCGTCGCCGTTCTTCTATGCCGACAAGATCAAGCTGCCCCTGCTGTTGGTCCACGGCGAGGACGACGCCAACCCGGGCACCGAACCCTTCCAGTCGCGCAAGCTCTACCAGGCCATCCGCGGCAACGGCGGCACCWCGCGCCTGGTGATGCTGCCCAACGAGCCGCACTGGTACACCGCGCTGGAATCCAACGAGCAGTTGGTGTACGAAATGCTCAACTGGTTCGACACCTACGTGAAGAACGCCCGCTGACGTCGACCGCGGGGTGACTGCTTTGGTTGCAATGAATCGGCCGCCCCGCAAAGGGCGGCCGTTTCGCATCGTGCAGCGGCCACGCCAGCCGAATGCAGCGGCTCAAGCAAGCGGCAGTGCTTCGTAGGCGCGTGCAATACGATCGTGCAGCACCCGCACCGCTTCGGCCTTGGCATCCACCCGGCGTTCGTCGCCATAGGCACGCAGGAAACGGCATGCCGCGTGGCCCTGCGCCTTGTGCGCGTAGTCGGCTATCCACTGCAGGCGGCCGGGCAGCAACGCCTGTTCGGCTGACCACGCCGCGACCGGTGGGCGAATGCGCCGACGCATCCCCACCCGCCACGGCTTGGGTGTCAGCCGCGCACGGAAGCAATGCTGCAGCCGGCACATGCGCGCGTAGAGCGCGTCGGTCTGCAGGGCATCGAACAGGCGCTGGACGACAGGGTCATGGGCCGAGAAGGTGGCGTGCATGGCCAGCAGGCGCAGGCCCGCCGGGGTACGGTAGGCGCGCAGGTGCCAGTCGGGGTGCTGCCCGATGAACTGTTCGACACGGGCCAGTGCGCGTGTCTCCAGTTGTGCATCGCGATGATCGGCGTTCTTGACGGCCAGTACCACGGCGTTGACCGCGATGAGCGCCGCGCTGGCTGCGGTCACACCGGCCACCCAGTTCCATACGTTGCCGGCGGCGATGGYCACCCCTGCCCACAATACGCACGCCAGCAGGGTGGGAATGACGCAACCGGATGGCGCAGGGCGGTGGTCGATATCGGCAAAAAGCACGTCAGGGGTATTCAGGCACAGCGCGCCGTAACTGTTGCGGGTAATGACGACATCCCTGTGGCGTTCGACGATCTGCTCGCGGATCGGCACGCCTTCCACGCCATAGTTGGTACGGCGCTCCTGCCGCGGCAGCGGCTGGCCAGCGGCGATGGCGTGTAGCGCCTCCTGCACGCGCGCATCGGCGTGCACCTGCGCGGCCGCCACGCTGTCGTCGGACCAGCCGAAGCGGCGCACGATCAGCGGCTTGCGGTTGTGCCGGACTTCGCGCCGGGCTTCGGCCCAGTACTCGGGAACGATCATGACGGTCCTTGTCGTGGTGTTGGGAGTCGCGCCGAAGTCTGCCACGTAACGCGGCACGCGTGCTGTGCCGCGCAAAGCGGGATAGGCGCGACCCTCGCCCGCGCTTATGATCGACGCTTCCCCGCATTACGGAATGAAGCGGATGCCTGACGCGAACGACGCCGACGTGGTGGTCTTCGATTTCGACCTGACCTTGACCCGGTGGGAAACCGCGTCGCGTTTCTTCAAGGGCTTGCTGCGGCGCGCGCCATGGCGGTTGTCGATTCTGTTGCTCGCATTGCCGGTGCTGGGACCATTGCTGCTGGCCTCCCACACGCGGCGGCTGCCGACGAGGTTTGGCGTCTGGCTGGCGACCTTTGGCCGTAGTCGACACGCGCTGGAGGCGCTCGCAGCGTCACATGCCGAAGCCGTGTTCGATGGCGACGAAGTGCTGTTCATCGACGCCGCGGTGGCGCACCTTCGCCAACATCAGGCCGATGGCGCACGCGTGGTGATCGCCACCGGCTGCTGGGAACCGCTGGCGCGCGCGCTGTTGGCGCGCGGCGGCCTGGGCGATGTGCCACTGGTGGCGTCCACGCTGCGCCCGGCATGGGGGGGCTGGGTGAGCGACCAGCACTGCCTGGGGGCCAACAAGATTCCGATGCTGGCCGCGCGCGGTTATCCGCCACCGTGGGCGATGGCCTATACCGACCACCACGCCGACCTGCCGTTGCTGCGCAACAGCGCGCGGTGGTACCTGGTGAGCCCGAAGGCCGGCTGTCTACGCCGCATCGAGGATGCCTTGCAGTCACCGGCGCAGATACTGGATTGGCGGGTCTGACGCCCACACCGCCGCTGGCGCTGCGTGCTAGCCTCATCACGGCCACCATGGGAGAACAGACCATGCCGTCCACGTTGCACGCCGTCATCCTGGCTGCTGCGCTGTCCCTGCTGTCCCCGGCGGCAGGGGCGCAATCGCCAGCGATCAATCCGCTGCTGGTGAAGCCTTTTGATGCCCTCAGCGCGGAAGAGGTGCGCGGCATGCAGCAGCGCCTGCTCGACTGGCCGCAGTTGCAGCGCTATCGCGCCGAGAATGCCGCGTTGCCCGTCGCCGTGCCGGGCCAGCGACGCGTGGTGTTCTTCGGCGATTCCATCACCGAAGGCTGGGGCCGTACCGGCAGCGCGACGTTCTTTGCCGGCAAGGGCTACGTCAACCGGGGCATCAGTGGGCAGACCACCGCACAGATGCTGCTGCGCTTCCGCCAGGACGTGATCGCGCTGCAACCGGCGGTGGTGGTGATCCTGGCCGGCACCAACGACATCGCCGGCAACACCGGGCCGGCCAGCCAGGCGATGATCGAAGACAACCYGCACTCGATGGTGGAGCTGGCCAAGGCGCACGGCATCGCCGTGGTGCTGTCCTCGGTGCTGCCGGTCAGCGAGTACCCGTGGCAGCCGGGCGTGCAGCCGGCGCCGAAGGTGCGTGCGCTCAACGCCGCGCTGAAGCGCTATGCAGGGCAGCAGAAGCTGGTCTACCTGGATTACTACACGCCGCTGGCCAACCACGAGGGTGGCCTGGACAAGGCCTTGGCCGACGACGGCGTGCACCCGACAGCGGCGGGGTATGCGCGGATGGCACCGCTGGCCGAAGCGGCGATTGCCCAGGCGCTGCGCGCAGCGCGATGATGACGCGGTAGCGGCGGCGTCAGCGCGCTTTCACGACGGCGCGGAAGCCGCCTGCTCGGCGTCGCCGCCCGCTGCGGTCGGCCGTGGGCCTGCTCAGCCCTCGTCCTGCTTCAACGCCGCATCGGCAGCCAGCAACGCCTCGGCCGCCTTGCTCAATGCAGGCGAGGGCACATCCTCGGCACCGATGGACTGCATCATCCGTGGCATGTCCACGAAGCGGCGCTGGCGCCGATCATAGATGCCGGTGACCAGTAGCGCGCGGGTGGCGATTTTCTCTTCGCCCAGCAACACCCGCTGCTCCATGATCACCCGCGTGCCGACCCAGCCGACCAGTCGCGTTTCCAAGGTGAAGCGCTGGAATGGCTTGAGCTCGCGGCGGAACTGGATCGTGCCGGCGCCGACGATCGGTGCCCACTTCTCACGCAGCGCCACCCGCCCCAGGCCCATGCGCAGGATCAGGTCGAGGCGGCCCAGGTCGAAGATGTTCCAGTAGCGCCCATTGGTCATGTGCAGGTTGCTGTCCAGGTCGTTGGGCAATACCCGGAAGGCCACCCGCGACACCCCGAACGGTACGGCCAGTTTTGGGCGGAAGAGGCTGCACAGCAGCAGATGGAGCAGGCGGAACCAGAGATTCATGCTGACTATGACGACTGTAATAGGGCGGATACGCTAGGCTATGACGACTGTCTTAGCAAGGATCGGCGCCATGAGTCCACGTCCCAGCGATGCACCGCAACGCGTGGTCGCCGCCGCAGCGGAAATGCTCGCGCGGGTGGGGCTCAACGCCACCAGCATCCGCGAGGTGACCAAGGCCGCCGACGCGCCACTCGGCTCGACCTACCATCACTTCCCCGGTGGCAAGCAGGAACTGCTGGCGCGCGCCACCACGTTGGCCGGTGACACGGTGGATGCCCTGCTGGAGACGCTGCTGCAGGAGGGCGCTGCTGCGGGTATCGCGCAGTTCCTGCAGCTGTGGCGCGAGCGCCTGCTGCGCAGCAACTTCGATGCCGGCTGCCCGGTGCTGGCCGCGTCGGTGGAAGCGCCGGTGGAAGCCGTGCCGAGCCAGGCACGGGGCGCGGCGGCGGCGGTATTTGCACGCTGGGAACAGCGGCTTGGCAGCGCACTGACCGAAGCCGGCCACGCCCCCGCGCAAGCAGCCATGCAGGCGACCATGATCATCGCCGCCGTGGAAGGCGCGGTGGCGATGTGCCGGGCGATGCAGGACATCGGGCCGTTTGATCGGGTGGCTGCGCAGTTGCTGGCGCTGTGCGCATTGCACTCGCCACCGTAACTTCCTAACCTGCCCGCACTCCGCATCCCACGGCAAGGACGTCCGCATGCTGCATCATCTTTCACTTGGGGTCCGTGACCTGGCCGTGGCCGGCGCGTTCTACGATGCCGTGCTGGGCGCACTGGGCTATCGCCGTGTGTTCGAAGACGACACCGCGATCGGGTATGGGCTGGTCGATGATGAGGACCTGTTGTGCCTGAAGCTGCACGACGGTGCGGCCGCGCCTGGACCGGGTTTCCATCTTGCGTTCAGTGCGACCACGCGCGCCGCGGTCGAGGCCTTCCATCACGCCGCGCTGCTTGCCGGCGGCCAGGACAACGGTGCGGCTGGAGTGCGCCCGGACTATGGCGCCCACTATTACGCCGCCTTCGTGATCGATCCCGATGGCCATCGCGTCGAAGCGGTGACCAAGCAGGCGGATGCGTGAAGCGGCGCGTGCCACGGCCCAGCCGACCGCTGCTGCTGCCGTTGACCCGTGGCAGCGAAATCGCGCGTGCCCGCCAGCAGCTCCAACGCGGCGGCTGGCCGCGCCTGCAGATGGCGGCCATCGTGCTGGTCACCGCTGTGGCCGGGCTGCTGGCCTCGCACCTGCTGCGGATGGGCGGTATCGATACGATGCTGCTGCGCTATCCGCTGGCGGTGCTGCTGGCGTATGCCATCTTTCTTCTGCTGATGTGGGCATGGTTGCGCTGGCGCGGCGATGTGGCTGCCGATGCGGTGATCCCCGATGCCGGCGCGGTGGGTGGTTCGCCCAAGCCCGGCGCGGGACCGGACTGGTTCGGCAGCGGCGGCCGCTCCGGTGGCGGCGGTGCCTCTGCCTCGTGGGGCGAAGCGGCGGGGGCGAGCACGTCCAGCAGCGCCAGCGATGGCGCAGTGCTGGACCTTGCCGATGGCGAAGCAGGCCTGCCGATCCTCGCGCTTCTAGGTGTCGTGACGGTGGTGGCTGCAGCCCTGGTCGCGGCCAGCTGGGTGATCTGGTCAGCGCCGATCCTCATGGCCGAACTGCTGGTCGACGCGGCCATCGCCGGCGGCCTGTACCGGCGCATGCAGGGCATGCAGGCGCAGGGCTGGTGGCGGTTGTGTCTTGCCCACACCTTCTGGCCGCTGCTCGGCGTGCTGCTGTTTTTCGCCGCGCTTGGCTGGGTCGCGCAGGAAATCGCGCCGCACGCCAACACCTTGATGGATGTGCTGCAGACCTTACGGGATCGATGACCATGCCTGGGTTGACGACTTTGACCGCCTATCGCGCCGTTGGCGTGGGCGCACTGGTGGTAGGGCTGGCCACCAGCGGGGTGACCGCGCTGCTCACTACCCTGATGGGCGCGGTGATCCTGCCACGGTTGCTGGCACCCCTGCAGGCGCAGGGCATGCCGCTGCCATCGCTCACCAGTGCATTCGCCGCGGGCTACCCGCTGGCGTGGTTGGGGCCATTGGTGGTGTTGCTGGTCTGGCGCTTCGGCGGTGTGCACGGC
>NZ_JBFULB010000176.1:0-7911 GCF_056400545.1 Stenotrophomonas sp. P5_A8
CGAGCGTGCCGGGGTCAGCAAAGGCGCCCTCTTCCATCACTTCGCCAATCGCCAGCAGCTGCTGGAAGCGGCTTACGCCGACGGTCTCCTGCGCTTCGGCGACGAACTCGATGCGATCCTCGCGCGCGACACGCTGGCCCATGGCAGGTTCACACGCGCCTACGTCACCGCAACGTTCGATGCGATGCAGACGGAAGATCGCATTTGGGTGAAGTTCTCGCTCACCGCGCTGGTGGAACCGGCGTTCGCCGACCTCTGGCGAAACTGGCTTGCGGCGCGCCTGGAGGCATTTCCCGCCGAACGCGCCGATCCCCACCTCCGCGCCGCGCGCCTGGCGGCGGACGGGTTCTGGCTGCAGATGCTGGGCTGTTGGCAGGAGGACAGCGACGCGGGAAAACGACAGGTCCTGCTGCAGTGCATCCTGGGTATGACGAAAGGCGAAAGCCCGATGCGGTGATGCTGGTGACCCCGGCCCGATGCTGTTTCATACAATCGGCATTCCCGAAGAAAGGAGACGACGATGCCGGGAAGTACCACTGTTGCCACTGCAGCGCTCATTGATCAGGCGGAGCGAGAGCTGGGCGTTGTGTTTCCAGTTGAACTCAGGGCCGTCTGGCTCACGCACAACTGCACCGAGCTACCGGGTGGGTGGCGATTTTTCCCGGTCTTTGATYCCGGCAACCCGCGGAAGACGGCTGGATCGGTCACGCATGAGAACCTGCGCGGTGCGTGGGGAATCCACCTTCGATCACTTGATCTTGTGGCGCTCGCGTCGAATGGAACCGGCAACCATCTGGTAATGCGGGTTGTGGATGGCGTCGCGATACGAGACATCCTCCATTGGAACCACGAAACCGAAAAGCTGACGCGTTGGAGGCCTGGCACCGATGCCGTGATGCGCGCTGCCCGAACGTCGGCGGAAAGGCTCGCCGCCATTCGCGCCAATCTCATGAAGGACACCCCGCGCACCCGGCTTCCTGCCAGCTAGATTCGCAGAAGCAGACCGGGTATGGACGGGAGTCTYCACCGCCTTCGTCATACGTTCTGCGCGAACGTGTTGATGCCCTGGCTCCCATTGCGCCGGGCCCAGATCCTGGCCGGGCACCTGCTCGCGCCGGTTTCCGAAACCGCCGTCCTCGCGCGCGGTCTGCGCGCTGTGGCTCATATGGTGATGGGCGGCGTGCCACTTCGCCGAGAGCAAATTCTTGCAGGGCAAGCGGACTACGCTACGACGTAAAAATACTACGCACACCTTACGCCCGATGGGGACGATGGTGCGGTCGCCAAACTGCGGTTCTAGACCTTTGGTCAGCTGTGACGAGCTGCGAACTTGTCAACAACTTCGGCCACGAGATTGGCTAGCCGACGTAGAACGGCAGTAACCTCTTCTCCTGGAAATGCGCTGTCGTCCTGGAAGACGAAGGCCGCAGTCGGAGTACTCGTCGGGTCCAGCTCAAACTCCAGCTTTCCCTCATCGAATCCAACTGGCTTACCGTTCTCGTCCTGCCTTACTCGAACCCCTCCCGAAGCGAGAAATGCGCCGTTGGGAATAAGTGAAAGGTGCTTGTCTTGGATGTCCAGATCATGAAGTGCTCTCAGCAGTTGGTTGCCGMCCGTGTAAGGACGCAGCGCCCTGACAATTTCCACGTCCTCCGGAGCCGCACGATCCCATTTGCGGCCCTTAATCGTCGCCTCTAGGTTCTCTGCTGCGTCAGCGAAGGGGAAGTAGACACCCTTTGAACTCCCCCCATTTAGCTTCACGACTTCCACCGCGAGTAGATCAAGACATGCGCGGAGGTTGTGAATTGCGTCGCCTAACGCTACGTTTAGCCCAGCCGGTTCTCCACGCATGACCACGGATAAGTTGTACTTTCCGTCCGCATCGCAGGTTAGATCGCGAGAACACCAATCAGTAGCGAAGTACGCGGCTATTGCGCGCTCCACTTCTAGGATATGTGCTCCTGCTCGCTGCAGCTTTTGCCGCGGCTGCTCAAACAGCTTGCTCGACCCCATGCGGCCCCCAGCATCTTCACTGTGCCAACTGTGCCAGAACGCGGATGAAAGGAAGCGGTTTGCGGCGGAAAGTTCGACCAGCCATGGTTGTAAGCCATTGTTTTTGGTGACCCCGGCCCGATTCGAACGGGCGACCTTCCCCTTAGGAGGGGGACGCTCTATCCAGCTGAGCTACGGGGCCAAATGCCGCACCCGCGACGCAGGTGCAGCCGTGAAGGATACCCACATTCAGCGACGGGACCAAGGCCGCCGCCGCATCGCGTGGGTGGGCCGGATCAGCGGATATCCAGTTCCGGGAAGCCCTTGACCAGTTCGTCCAGCGCCTTCATCTGCACCAGGAACGGTTCCAGTGCGGCCAGCGGCAGTGCGCTGGGGCCGTCGCAGCGGGCGTGGTCCGGGTCGCGGTGGGCTTCCAGGAACAGGCCGGCCAGGCCGAGCGCCATGCCCGAGCGCGCCAATTCGGCCACCTGGCGACGGCGGCCACCGGAGGCGTCGCTGCCGGCGTCACGACGCTGCAGGCTGTGGGTGACATCGAAGATCACCGGCAGACCGCCGGTGGATTCGGTCATCTCGCGGAAGCCCAGCATGTCCACGACCAGGTTGTCGTAACCGAACTGCGCACCGCGCTCGCACAGGATGATGTTCTCGTTGCCCGCTTCGCGGATCTTGGCCGCGATGTGCTTCATCTGCGTGGGGCTGAGGAACTGCGGCTTCTTGACGTTGACCGTGCGGCCGGTGCGCGCGATCGCCTCGACCAGGTCGGTCTGGCGGGCCAGGAACGCCGGAAGCTGCAGCACGTCGACCACCTCGGCCACCGGGGCGGCCTGCGCCACTTCGTGCACGTCGGTGATCACCGGCACGCCGAAACGACGCTTCACCTCTTCGAAGATGCGCAGCCCTTCGTCCAGGCCGACGCCACGATAGGAGGCGATCGAGGAACGGTTGGCCTTGTCGAACGAGGCCTTGAACACATACGGGATGCCGAGCTTGGCGGTCACCGTGCTGAAGTGTTCGGCCGCGTGCAGGGTCGAATCGAGGTCTTCGAGCACGTTGAGGCCGCCAAACAGCACGAATGGCAGACGATTGCCGACAACCACACCTTCCGCAACGGTAACGTTCATTCAGATTCCTGGGGGCGAACAATGGGCGACATTCTATCCGGTTGCAGGGGAAGAGCAGCCGGGCATGGCCCGGCTCTACCTGTTTAGGGCTACCGCGTACGCGCCGGGTGCAGCCGGGCATCGCCTGCGGCGACCGGGTAGAATCGGCGTTCTGCATGCCGCCCCCCACCCTGCCAGCGGCTGCGCCCTTTTTTGATACGCAACAGGAGTTTGCATGTCCTCTGAGCTGCTCAAGGCCCTTGGCCTGGACGCGACCAACGCTGGCACCTATCTGGGCAACGGCGAGTGGTCCACCGCCACCAGTGCCGGTGTGATCACCCCGATCAACCCGACCACCGGTGAAGCGATCGCCACCGTGCACGCCACCACCGACGCCGATTACGAAACCATCATCGCGCGCGCGCAGGAAGCCTTCAAAGTGTGGCGCACCACCCCGGCCCCGCGCCGTGGCGAAGCCGTGCGCCTGTGCGGCGAAGCGCTGCGCGCCAATAAGGATGCGCTGGGTTCGCTGGTCGCCCTGGAAATGGGCAAGAGCAAGCCCGAGGGTGACGGCGAAGTGCAGGAGATGATCGACATCGCCGACTTCGCCGTGGGCCAGAGCCGCATGCTGTATGGCTACACCATGCATTCGGAGCGGCCGGGCCACCGCATGTACGAGCAGTACCAGCCGCTGGGCCTGGTCGGCATCATCAGTGCGTTCAACTTCCCGGTCGCGGTGTGGGCATGGAATTCGTTCCTGGCCACGATCTGCGGCGACATCTGCCTGTGGAAGCCGTCCAACAAGACCCCGCTGACCGCCATCGCCTCGATGCGCATCTGCAATGAAGCGCTGCGCGACGGCGGCTTCCCGGACCTGTTCTTCCTCATCAACGATGCCGGCACCGAGCTGTCGCAGAAGATGGTGGCCGACAAGCGCGTGCCGCTGATCAGTTTCACCGGGTCGACCCAGGTGGGCCGCCAGGTCGCCGAGAAGGTCGCCCATCGCCTGGGTCGTTGCCTGCTGGAACTGGGCGGCAACAACGCCATCATCCTGGACGAAACCGCCGACCTGAAGCTGGCCATCCCGGGCATCGTGTTCGGTGCGGTCGGCACCGCCGGCCAGCGCTGCACCACCACGCGCCGGTTGATCGTGCACGAATCCATCCATGACGACGTGCTGGCCACGCTGATCAAGGCGTACAAGCAGGTGGAAGGCAAGATCGGCGATCCGACCGACCCGGCCAACCTGATGGGCCCGCTCAACAGCGACGGCGCCGTGCAGCAGTTCCTGGCCTCGATCGAGAAGGCCAAGGCCAGCGGCGGCACCGTGGAAACCGGCGGCACCCGCATCGACCGCGCCGGCAACTTCGTGCTGCCGGCCATCGTCACCGGGCTGAAGAACAGCGACGAAGTGGTGCAGCACGAAACCTTCGCGCCGATCCTGTACGTGATGAAGTACAGCACGCTGGATGAAGCCATCGACATGCAGAACGGCGTGCCGCAGGGCCTGTCCTCGTCGATCTTCACCACCAACCTGAAGACCGCAGAGCGCTTCCTGTCGGCGGCCGGCTCGGACTGCGGTATCGCCAACGTCAACATCGGTACGTCCGGTGCGGAAATCGGCGGCGCGTTCGGTGGCGAGAAGGATACCGGCGGTGGCCGCGAGTCCGGTTCGGATGCGTGGAAGGTGTACATGCGCCGCCAGACCAACACCATCAACTACTCCGACTCGCTGCCGCTGGCCCAGGGCATCAAGTTCGACCTGTGATGGCGGGCGCGTCCGAGACCGCTGCCGGCCCGCGCCTGGATTTTTCCGGGCGCCGGGTACTGATTGCCGGTGGCAGCAAGGGCATCGGGCGCGCGATGGCGCTGGCGTTCGCTGCGGCGGGCGCCCGCGTTTCGGTATGCGCACGCGGTGAGCAGGGGCTTGCCGCGCTGCGCGATGACGCCCAGGCGCTTGGCCTGGACGTGCATACCGCGGCTGCGGATCTGGCGGTACTGGACGACATCGGCCGCTGGCTGGCCGATGCGGCCGCTGCCCTGGGCGGCATCGATATTCTGGTCAACAACGCCACCGGCTATGGCATGGCCGACGACGAGGCCGGCTGGGAAGCCAGCCTCAGCGTCGACCTGATGTCGGCGGTGCGCGCCTCGCGACTGGCCCTGCCCTGGCTGCAGCAGTCCAGCGACGCGTGCATTCTCAATCTGGCCTCGATCGCGGCCCAGCAGCCGCGTCCGGGTGCCGCGCCGTATGCCGCGGCCAAGGCGGCGCTGATGCACTACACCACCTCGCAGGCGCTGGCACTGGCGCCGCAGCGGATCCGCGTCAATGCCATTGCACCGGGCTCGATCGAGTTCGAGGATGGGCTGTGGGCGCGCCGCCGTGAGCAGGATCCCACGCTGTACCACGGCACCCTGGCGAAGATTCCGTTCGGCCGCTTCGGGCAGCCGCAGGAGATCGCCAACGCCGCGCTGTTCCTGTGTTCGCCGCTGGCGGGCTGGATCACCGGCCACACCTTGAACGTGGATGGCGGCCAGGTCCTGATGGGCTGAACCCCCGCTTCGCCACGCATGTCATCGCCATCACGGAGGATGCCGGTGGGTGAGCGGGGTGCGCTGGACGCCGCGCGCCTTCGCTCGCACCGACCCGCGCAGGCGGTGCCGGCACCCTGCGGTCGATGGGATAAACCGGCCACAGGCACTATCATGGGCGCATTGCCTTGGAGGAACCGGATGAACCAGCCACTTCGACAAACCAGCGCGTTGGCGGTCGTCAGCCTGGTCATGGGCATCGTCGGCTGGACGCTATTGCCGTTCATCGGCAGCCTCGTTGCGATCATCACCGGGCACATGGCGCGCGCGGACATCCGCCGTCAGCCACAGGCGCTGGAAGGCGACGGGCTGGCGCTTACCGGCCTGATCCTGGGCTGGGTGGCGGTGATCGGCAGCCTGCTGGTGGTGGCTGGGTTCCTGTTGTTCTTCGGTGGACTGGCCCTGTTTGCCGCATCCCAATCGTGAGGTCTTCATGAGCGCATCGGACTCGACCGAACGCTTCAGCAGCCGGGTCGCCGACTACGTCCGCTACCGTCCCGATTACCCGCCGGCCCTGCTGGACTGGCTGCATCACGACATCGGCGTGGCCACCGAAACCCTGGTCGCCGACATCGGCGCCGGCACCGGCATCTCCACCCGCCTGTTCCTGGCCAGCGGCCACCCGGTGATCGCGGTGGAACCCAACGCGGCCATGCGCGCGGCCGCCGAGCAGTGGCTGGCCCCCGATTACCTGCGCCTCAAACTGGTCGACGGCACCGCCGAAGCGACCACGCTGGCCGATGACAGCGTCGGCCTGGTGGCGGCCGCGCAGGCCTTCCACTGGTTCGACACCGACGCGGTGCGCGCCGAATGGGCGCGCATCCTGCACCCGGGCGGGATGGCGCTGGTGTTCTGGAATTCGCGCCTGCTCGATGCCTCGCCGTTCCTGATCGGCTACGAGCAGCTGCTGCTGGAGTTCGGCACCGATTACACCCAGGTCGCCGAGCGCTACCAGGACGACGACGCGATGCGCGCCTGGTTCGGCCCCGGCCTGCGCGGCATGGCCAGCTTCCCCAATGTGCAGCGCATGGATCTCGATGGCCTGCGTGGACGGCTGCTGTCCTCTTCCTACGCCCCGCAGGCCGGGCATCCGCGCCATGCGCCAATGCTGGAGGCCCTGCAGCAACTGTTCGACGCGCATGCCGTGGACGGCCAGGTCGCTTTTGAATACCACACCCGCGCCTTCGTCGGCACGCTGGACTGATAGAACGCCATGTACTCGCTTGCCCGTCCCTTTCTCTTCACCTTCGACGCCGAGCGCGCCCACGGCCTGGGCCTGAGCGCCCTGGAGCTGRCCTACCGCACCGGCACCACGCCGCTGCTGGCCGGCCGCATCGCGCCGTTGCCGACCCAGGCCTTCGGCCTGACGTTTCCCAACCCGGTTGGGCTGGCGGCCGGGYTGGACAAGAACGGTGAGCACATCGACGCGCTGCTGGCACTGGGCTTCGGCTTTGTCGAGATCGGCACGATCACCCCGCGCCCGCAGGCCGGCAATCCCAAGCCGCGGCTGTTCCGGCTGCCGGCGCACCAGGCCATCATCAACCGCATGGGGTTCAACAACCTCGGCGTGGATGCACTGGTGCGCAACGTCGAGCGCGCCAAGCGCCGCAGCGGCCTGCTCGGGATCAACATCGGCAAGAACAAGGACACCCCCAACGAGCAGGCGTTCGACGACTACCAGCACTGCCTGCAGAAGGTGTATCCGCTGGCCGACTACATTACCGTCAACATCTCCTCGCCCAACACCGCCGGCCTGCGTGAGCTGCAGGAAGAGAACGCGCTGCGCCAGCTGGTGTCGCAGCTGCGCGAGAGCCAGGAATCCCTGGCCGCCCAACATGGCAAACGCGTGCCGATGCTGGTCAAGGTGGCACCGGACCTGAGCGACCGCGACATCGATGCCGCCGCGCGCGTGCTCAGCGAGCTGCAGGTCGACGGGGTGATCGCCACCAACACCACCATCGACCGCAGTGCGGTTGCCGGCGACAGGCTGGCGCAGGAAGCTGGCGGCCTGTCCGGTGCGCCGCTGCTCGGCCAATCCACCCTGGTGCTGCKCCGCCTGCGCGCGCGCCTGCCCGAATCGATGCCGCTGATCGGCGTCGGCGGCATCCAGTCCGGCGCTGACGCGGTGGCCAAGATGTCCGCCGGTGCCGCGCTGGTGCAGTGCTACAGCGGCCTGATTTTCCGTGGCCCGGCCCTGGTACAGGAC
>NZ_JBFULB010000177.1:0-7896 GCF_056400545.1 Stenotrophomonas sp. P5_A8
GGCCGGCGGCGCGCAGCGCGCCTGCAGCCGCTGCGCCGGTCGCGCAGGTGACCATCGGGGGAGAGGACGCGGCCGAAACCGTGGCGCGCTGGCAGCCACCGGCGGTGCAGATCGCCGATGACGGCGTGGCGGCGGCGCGGCGCAAGGCGGCACAGGCCTTCGAACACGACCGGCTGTACGCCGACGCCGAGGCGGCCATTCCGCTCTGGTTGGCGTTGCTGCAGCACGACGGCAAGGACCGCCAGGCCCTGGCCGGCCTGAAGCGGGCACGTCAGCGCCTGTTGGATGAGGCCGCCGCGCTGCTGTCGCGGCCGCTGAAGCAGCGTGAAGCGCTGGCCCAGGCCAGTGAGATGGCGCTGGTGCTGCTCGAGATTGCGCCCGACGATGCGCGCGTGCGCCAACTGCAGTCGCGCGTGGAGATCGCCCAGCGCGTGATCGCCTACAACCGGGCCGGGGAAGACGACCTGCGTGCCGACCGGGTGGGCGAAGATGGCGATGGCGCCATCCCMAATTTCCGCGAAGCGCTGGCCTTGAATCCGGACGACGCGCGCGCGCGTCAGGGCTTGGCCGCCGCCGAGAGTGCGTTGATCGGCCGTGCCGAAACCGCCGCCCGCGCGGGGGATTTCGCCAGCGCCGGCACCTGGCTGGCCGAGGCGGCCAAGGTGCGCGACTCGTCGATCACCATCGCCGACGCGTTCGAACGGGTCGAGCGCATCCGCGCCGATACGCTCACCCGCCTGCGCGATGAGGGCCTGCGCGACCTGACCACCCCGCAAGGCTTGAAGGCGGCGCGCGAGAAGCTCGAAGACGCCCTGCGCATCGCGCTGCCCGGCGACCCGGTGGTGGGCCAGCTGCGGGAGCGCATCGAACTTGTTACCCACTACGGCAGCTTCCGGCCGCGGCAGGTGTTCAGCGACGCGCTACGCGATGGCGGGCGCGGTCCGCAGATGATCGTGGTGCCGCACGGCGGCTTCCAGATGGGCGCGGGCGACAACGAGCGTGGGGCAAGCGATGCGGAGAAGCCGTCGCACTACGTGCGGTTCGAGCGGGGCTTTGCGATGTCGATCACCGAGGTGACCGTGGCCGACTTCCGTCGCTACGTGCAGGCCAGCAACGCCCGCCCGCGCGCCACCCGGCGCGGCCATTCGATCGTCTACGACGAGCGCAGCGGCAACTTCGTGCGGCATAGCGGGGTGGATTGGCGGTCCGGGTACAACGGCGTACCGGCCATCCCGACCTCGCCGGTGATGCATGTGAGCGTGCGCGACGCCGAGAATTACGCGAGCTGGCTGTCCGAGCAGACCGGCCGCTCCTACCGTCTGCCCAGCGAGGCCGAATTCGAATACGTGCTGCGTGCCGGCAGCAGCGGCCGCTATCCGTGGGGCGATGCAGGCACGCCGCCGCCGAATGCCGGCAACTTCACCGGTGCCGAGGATGTCTCCCCGTCCGGCCGGCACTGGTACAACGCGTTCGTGGGATACAGCGACGGCTGGTGGGGGCCGGCGCCGGTAGGCACGTTCGATGCCAACGCCTGGGGCGTGCACGACGTGGCCGGCAACCTGAGCGAGTGGGTGGCCGACTGCTGGCACGCCAGCTACCGGCGCGCGCCGTCCGACGGGGTGGCCTGGTTCAACCCGGGCTGCCGGCAGCGGGTGATCCGCGGCGGCAACTGGGCCAATGCACCGGACCAGACGCGCGCGGCGTGGCGGCAATCGCAGGATTCAGATACGACCAGCGCCCGCATCGGCTTCCGTCTGGTGCGCGGCATCTGAGCCATGCCGGGCGTGTCCCGGCACTCACGTCAAATCCCCGCGCAGCCACTAAGATGGCGCCGTGTCGGCCAGGGTGTGCCGATCCAGCCAGGGAATCTGCAACATGCGCAACGATCCGTTCGGTGGTCAACAGCAGGGTCGGGCCCGCCGCCCGGGGCTGTTCGGCAACATCCGCTGGTGGGTGCTGCTGGCCTTCGCCGGCTATGCGGCGTTCTATTGGTTCTCCAACCGCGCGGTGGATCCGTATACCGGTGAGCGCGTGCTGATCGACAGTTCGCTCGATGCCACCCAGGAAAAGGCGCTCGGCCTGCAGGCCTACCAGGAGATCTTGGCGCAGGAGCGGCCGCTGGATCCGAATGCGCCGCAGTCGCGCGAGATCCAGTCGATCGCCAAGCGCCTGATCGCCAAGGTGGACGTGGTGGAGACTGCGCTCGCCGAAGAACACGGGTTGAAGCCGGCGCATTTCGCGCGCGACTTCGAGTGGGAGGTCAACGTGATTCCCTCCGAACAGGCCAATGCGTTCTGCCTGCCGGGTGGCAAGATGGCGGTGTACACCGGACTGATTCCAGTGGCCCGCACCGAAGATGCGATGGCGGTGGTGATGGGCCATGAGATCGCCCATGCCCTGCTGCGCCACGGCGCGCAGCGCATGGCCCAGCAGAAGCTCACCCAGATCGGGCAGATGGCCGGCGCGGCCAGTGGCATGGACCCGCAGCAGCAACAGATGATGATGTCGGCGATGGGCTACGGGTATCTGCTGCCGTACGCGCGCAGCCATGAAACCCAGGCCGATGAAGTGGGCCTGATGCTGGCCGCTGCGGCCTGCTACGACCCGCGCGAAGCGGTGCCGTTGTGGGAGCGGATGGGCCAGAGCAGCGGCGGGCAGGCGCCGCCGGAGTTTTCGTCCACCCATCCCAACCCGGGCACGCGCATCCAGAACCTGCAGGCGCTGATGCCCAAGGCGATGGAGTACCGGCAGAAGTACTGCGAGAGCGCGCACCAGTAAACCAGCGCAGGCTGCCCGCCACGCTGGCGCTTCAGCGCGCCGGTTCCTTCACCACCACCTCGATCACCCCGTCCTGCACGCGGGCCTTGAGCGCGTCGCCGGGGCTGACCTGCAGGGGGGAGCGCACCAGGCTGCCGTCGTCTTCGCGGGTGAGGATGCTGTAACCGCGCGCAACCGTGGCCAGCGGGCTGACCGCTTCCATTGAACGGGCCAGTGCGCGCAGGCGCAGCTGGTCGCGCTGCAGCTGGCGGCCGATGGCTGCATCGGCGCGCGGCTGCAGCCGCTGCAGACGCTCGCGCAGGGCGTCCAGACGGCGCTGCGGGTGGCCATTGCGCAACACCACGGCGGCATGCCGCAGCTGTGCCTGGCGGCGCTCGTGCTGCTGCCGCCAGACCCCGGCCAGGCGCCGGGCTAGGTCCTGATGACGGCGCTGCATCAGCTGGAGGCGCGCTTGGGGTCCCTGCGCGTTCAAGCGCAGCAGGGCGCGGTCGGCACGCTGCATGGCCTGGCCCAGCCCGTGGCGCTGCAGCTGCACCATCCGCGCGGCCAGCCGGCGCACGTGCAGGTGCAGGTCGCGCTGATCGGGCACCAGCAGCTCGGCGGCCACCGACGGGGTGGGCGCGCGCAGGTCGGCGGCAAAATCGGCCAGGCTGAAGTCGGTTTCGTGACCCACCGCCGACACCACCGGGGTCTGGCTGGCGGCAATGGCGCGGGTCAGGTGTTCATCGTTGAACGCCCACAGGTCTTCCAGCGAGCCACCACCGCGGGTCAGCAGGATCACGTCGTAGCGGCCGCTGGCATCGGCCGCGCGCAGCAGCGCGGTGATCTGTGCCGCGGCGCTGTCGCCCTGCACCAGGCTGGGCAGCAGGTCCACTTCGAGCAGCGGGAAGCGACGTTGCAACACGCTGAGCACGTCGCGTACGGCCGCGCCGGTGGGCGAGGTGATCACCGCCAGGCGCCGCACGTGCGCAGGCATCGGGCGCTTGCGCTCGGCCGCGAACAGGCCTTCGGCCTCCAGGCGCGCCTTGAGCTGTTCATAGGCGCGGCGCAGCGCACCTTCGCCGGCTTCTTCCATGTGGTCCAGTACCAGCTGGTACTCGCCACGGGCTTCGTACAGGGTCAGCCGGCCGCGCGCGAGCACGCGCATGCCATCGCGCGGGATGAACTTCAGCCACTGGCTCTTGGGCTTGAACAGCGCCGCGCGGATCTGCGCGCGCGCGTCCTTCAGGGTGAAATACATGTGCCCGGAGGCGGGCCGGGTGACGCTGCCAAGTTCGGCTTCGACCCAGATCAGCGGGAACGCGCCTTCCAGCAGGTCGCGGGCCAGGATGTTGAGCTGGCTGGGCGTAAGGATCTGCGTGCTGCGGTCCATGGACGGGTCAAACGCTACGAACGGGCACCTATGGTCGCACAAGCTTCATGGCGCCGGGTCGCGCGCGGCGTGCTGCTGCAGCGCCCATTGCACATGTTCGCGCACGATCGGCGAGGCATGTTCGCCGCGTGCGTGCAGGGCGGCCAGCGTGTCGGCATGGGTGGGGGCATTGCCCAGCGCCACGGCGATGTTGCGCAGCCAGCGCTCGTGGCCGCTGCGCCGGATCGGGCTGCCCTCGGTGCGGCGCAGGAACTCGTCTTCCTCCCACGCGAACAGCTGCGCCAGCGAGGCAGTGTCCAGATCGTTGCGCGCGCGGAAATCCGGTTCGTCGGTGCGCCGCGCGAACTTGTTCCAGGGGCAGACCAGCTGGCAGTCGTCGCAGCCGTAGATGCGGTTGCCCATCAGCGGGCGCATGTCTTCGGGGATGGCGCCGTCGTGTTCGATGGTGAGGTAGGAGATGCAGCGCCGTGCATCCAGCCGCTGCGGGGCGATGATCGCCTGGGTCGGGCACACATCGATGCAGCGCGTGCAGCTGCCGCAGTGCGCACTGGCCGGTGCATCCACCGGCAGCGGCAGGTCGATGTAGATCTCGCCGAGGAAGAACCACGAGCCGCCCTGTTTGTCGATCAGGCAGGTGTGCTTGCCGATCCAGCCCAGCCCGGCATTGCGGGCGAGGGCGCGTTCCAGCACGGGCGCCGAATCGACGAACACGCGGTAGCCGAATGCGCCGATCTCCGCGGCAATCGCATCGGCGAACTTCTGCAGGCGGTTGCGCATCAACTTGTGGTAATCGCGGCCCAGTGCATAGCGGGCCACATAGGCGCGGTCGGCGTCGTGCAGCGTGTTCCACGCCTGCGCATCGTCCTTGTGGCCGTAGTCCATGCCGACGGAAATCACCCGCACGGTGCCGGGCAGCAGTTCGGCCGGGCGCGCGCGCATCGTGCCGTGCCGGGCCATCCAGTCCATCGTGCCGTACAGGCCTTTGCCCAGCCAGTCGGCCAGGTGCGCCTCGTCCTCGCCCAGGTCGATGCCGGACACGCCGCAGCGCTGGAAGCCGTGCGCGCGCGCGATCTCCCGCACGCGCTGGGTGGCGCGGGCCAGGTCGATGGGGGCGGGCAACGGAACAGCGGACATGGCGACAAGTATAGAATCCCGGCATGCCCCAGCTTGCTGAACTGTTCGATGTATCCGCCGCGCGCCGGATCGATGCCCAGGCCAGCGCGGCGCTGGGCGATGGCGGTGCGTCGTTGATGGCGCAGGCCGGGCAGGCCGCCTGGCACTGCCTGTTGGAGCGTTGGCCGCAGGCCCGGCGCATCTGTGTGGTGGTCGGCGCCGGCAACAACGGCGGCGATGGCTATGTGCTGGCCCGGCTGGCACGCCAGTCCGGACGCCAGGTGCAGGTGCTGCGGCTGGCCACCGATGCCGCCGCCACGCCGCTGGCCCAGGATGCGCTGCAGGCCTGGCTGGCCGCTGGCGGGCAGGTGGAGGTCTTCACCGATGCGCTGCCGGACGCCGAYGTGCTGGTGGACGCGCTGTACGGGCTGGGCCTGAACCGCGTGCCGAGCGGGCCGGCGCAGGCGCTGATCGAGGCGATCAACGCCGCCGGCGTACCGGTGCTGTCGCTGGATGTGCCCAGCGGGGTGGACGCCGACAGCGGCGCGGTCGCCGGGGCTGCCGTGCGGGCCAGCGTGACCCTGCAATTCATCGTGCGCCATCGCGGGCTGTATACCGGCGATGCACTTGAACACATCGGCGGGCGCCGGCTGGCACCGCTGCAGTTGCCCGAGGCGGCCGATGCGGGTGTGCTGCCTGCGGCGTGCTCGTGGCAGCCGCCGCGGCTTGCCGCACAACTGCCGGCGCGGCGCGCCAACACCCACAAGGGCGAATCCGGCCATGTGCTGTGCGTGGGCGGCAATCGCGGTAGCGGCGGGGCGGTGATGCTGGCCAGCGAAGCCGCGCTGCGCACCGGCGCMGGGCTGGTCAGCGTGGCGACGCAATCGGTGCATGTCGCGCCGTTGCTGGCGCGGCTGCCCGAAGCGATGGTGCATGCCGTCGAGGACGCGCAGGACCTGCAGGCGCTGCTGCCGCGCACCAAGGTGGTCGCGATCGGGCCCGGGCTGGGCCAGGACGACTGGGCGCACGAGCTCTGGCGGCAGGTGCTGGGCAGCGGCAAGCCGCTGGTCATCGACGCCGACGCGCTGAACCTGCTGGCCAGGAACCCGCAACCGCTGGACGACGCGATTTTGACCCCGCATCCGGGCGAGGCCGCACGCCTGCTCGGCTGCAGCACCGCGCAGATCCAGGTAGACCGCTACGGCAGCGCCCAGTCACTGGCCGAGCGCTTCCACGCGGTGGTGGTGTTGAAGGGCGCCGGCAGCGTGGTTGCCGCCCCCGGCCAACGGCCCCGGGTCATCGCCGCGGGTAACCCGGGCATGGCCGTCGGCGGCATGGGCGACCTGTTGACCGGCATCATTGCCGCGCTGCGCGCACAGGGCCTGGACGCGTTCGATGCCGCCAGCAGCGGTGCACTGCTGCATGGGCTGGCCGGCGATGCCGCCGCCCGCGAAGGCCAGCGTGGCCTGCTCCCCACCGACCTGCTGGTGCCGCTGCGCCGCCTGGTCAATCCGGAACCTTCCACCGCATGATCACGTTTTTCCTCGCCCAGACCGACGACACCGACCTGCTCGGGCAGTGGCTGGCCGCCACCCGTCCGCCCCAGGCGGTGGTACAACTGCAGGGCGACCTTGGCGCCGGCAAATCGACGTTGGCGCGCGCACTGCTGCGTGCGCTGGGCGTGCAGGGCGCGATCCGCAGCCCCACCTACACCCTGGTCGAGCGCTATCCGCTGGACGATGGGCATGAGGCCTGGCACCTGGATCTGTACCGCATCGGCCAAGCCGAAGAGCTGGATTTCCTGGGCCTGGACGAGGGCAGCGCCTCGCTGTGGCTTGTCGAATGGCCCGAGCGCGGCGCCGGCGCGCTACCACCGACCGACCTGGTCATCGCCTTGGAAATCGAAGGGCAGGGACGCCGCGCGCGTCTCACCGCGACCAGCGACGCCGGTCGCGAATGGCTCACCCGCTTGCCTCAAGGGGGCGACTTGCAGGCTGTTTCTGTCGGCTGACAGTAGGAAACACCGGCAGGTTACGGATTATTAAGGGAAAAGGAGTTGCATTTCGTTCAGCGCGGTGATTGAATCCTGACCCATGCCAATGGGGAAACCACTCACCGCCATCTGTGCCGCCGTCGGACTCTGTCTGGCGAGCGCCTTGGCGTGGGCTGGCGAGGTCCGCCAGGTGGGTCTGGAGACCGGCGCCACCGGCACCCGCGCGGAAATCGCGCTGACCGGCAGTGGTGGTTACAAGACCCTGTCGCTGGCCGGTCCCAACCGCCTGGTGGTGGATTTCCCGGACTCCAGCGCGATCCGCAACCTCAAGCTGCCTGCGCCCAAGGGCGTGGTCACTGCCGTTCGTACCGGCCAGCCGGTGCCCGGCACCTTCCGCGTGGTGTTCGACCTCGCCGAATCGGTGGCGCCGTTCCGTCCGCAGATGGTCAAGCAGGGCGATGAATCGCGGCTGGTGATCGAATGGCCCGGCGATGCCCCGGCCAGTGTCGCCCGTGCACCTTCTGCCGTACCGGCGACGGCCAGCGCGCCGCCGCCGACCGCGGTGGTGCCCAGCGCACCCCAGGCCCCGACCGCCGCCGAAGCCGCGCAGGCGCGCAGCGATGCCGCGCGTGCCACCGCA
>NZ_JBFULB010000178.1:0-7864 GCF_056400545.1 Stenotrophomonas sp. P5_A8
GCGTTCCAGTCGCGCACGGCGGCCAGTTCGGCGTGTGCCCGGGCCAGGCGGCGGCCGGACAGCGCATCGATCGCCCGCTGCAGGCGGGGCGACTGCGGGTCGCGCTGCAGCCAGCGGCGCGCCAGTACCAGCAGGGCGATCATCATCGCCGTCCCTGCCACCAGCGACACCAGCAGCCAGCGCGCGGCGAACACCGACAGGTCCAGGCCCCACGCCTGCCACGCGATCAGCACCGGCACCGCCAGCCACAGCCAGCACCACGGCAATCCCAGCAGCAGTTCGCCGATAGCGGTCTGCATGCGCAGCAACGCCAGCTGCCGGGACTGCTGCAGCACCGGCTGGTCGGGCTGCAGCTGCCCGCGCAGGTGCAGCCGCGCCGCGCTGGCGATGATCACTGCCACGCTGTAGGCGTGCAGCGCCACCGCACTGACCATCACCGCCAGCGGCGGCTGCTGCCACCAGACGCTGCCGCAATAGATCGACAGCGCCAGCCAGAACAGCAGTTGCATCACCTGCACCGCACTGAACGCCGACAGCTGGCGCTGCGCGGCATGCTGCCGGTGGCGGCGCCACGCGTTCAGCGCGGCGCTCGCCTCGCTGTCGTCGGCCTCGTTGCCGGGCTGGTTCCACAGCTGCTTGAGTGGGTCGGTATGCATGGCGGTGGCCTCAGGCGATGGGATTGAAGCGCGCGCGCAGCTGCTGGCGCAGGCGGTGCAGGCGGGTGGAGACGTTGGCGCTGCTGATGCCCAGGATGTCGGCGATCTGGCGGTGGTCGTGGTCGTCCAGGTGCAGCAGCATCAGCGCCCGATCCAGCGGCGGAAGCGTGCGTATGGCGATTTCCAGCTGCTGCACGGCGTGCTGTTGCTCGGCCGGTGCGGTGTCGTCCACCGGCAGGGTGTCCTCGTCCAGGACCGCATGGTGGCGCTGGCGCAGTTGCTGCCGGCGCAGCTGCGAGATGGCCACATTGAGCGCCACCCGGTACAGCCAGGTGGAGAAGCGGGCACGGGCCGGGTCGAAGCTGTCGAACGCGTCCCAGGCCTGCACGCTGATGTCCTGGATCAGGTCGAGCCGGTCTTCCTGGTGCGCGCAGTAGCCGCGTGCGATCTTCAGCACGATGCCACGGTGCTGGTCCAGCAACGCGGCGAAACGGAGGCGCGGGTCGCGGGCGGCGGCGTTGTTCATGTCCATACCCGGATGATTCGCACGGACGCGCCGGTTATCACAGCGCGTTGCGGGACGCGTGGCTCATCGGGGCGCGTCGGCGGCCTGCACGCGGTTCTTGCCGACCCGCTTGGCCGCGTAAAGCGCCGCGTCGGCGCGCCTTAGTAGGGCGTCGGCGGGTTCGTCGGCCTGCCATTGCGCCACCCCGGCGCTGAAGTGCACCGGTACGCGGGTCTGGTCCAACTGCAGCGGGCGCTGGGCCAGCGAGCGTTGCAGCCGCAGCAGGGTGGACATGCTGTCCGCGGCCGGGGTTTCCGGCAGCAGCAGCACGAACTCGTCGCCGCCGATGCGGGCCAGCGCGTCGGTGCTGCGCAGGTGCAGCTGGCAGACCGCGACCAGGTGGCGCAACACCGCATCGCCGCCGGCATGGCCGTGGGTGGCATTGGTCTGGTGGAAATCATCCAGGTCGATCAGCGCCAACGCCAATGGATGGTCGTGGCGACCGGCCCGGGCCAGCTCGCGTTCGATCAACTCCTCGAAGCCACGGCGATTGAGTGCGCCGGTGAGGGGATCGGTGCGGATCAGCCCGGACACATCGCGCAGTTCCTGCTCCAGCTCGGCAATGCGCTGTTCGGCCTGCTCGACCTCGCGGCGTGCGTTGCCCAGATGGTCGCGCGCCTGCAGCGCCTGCTCCTGCACGCGGCCGGTGTCCTGCAGTACATCCTGCAGCAGCTGGTTGAGATCGGCGATGCTGCGCGCCTCCTTCAGGGCCAGCGCATAGCTGCTGATGCGGTCGTGGTACTCGCCGGTACTCACCGCCATCCCGTCCAGCCGCTCGATGAAGCCGCCCATCAGGCCCTTCATCGCCGCCTTGGATTCGCTGATGCCCTGCTTGAGCAGGCCCTGCTTGTAGATCACCTCGCGCAGGTTGATGCGCGCCTGTTCGACCGAGTCGCGGTCCAGCGGGCCGCCGATCAGCTCGCGCACGGCGTGGATCTGGCCGTGCAGCCAACTGCTGTCATCGAGCAGCTCGCCGATGTTGTCCAGCAGCAGGTCGAACAGGCTCAGCAGCAGTTCCTGCTGTTCCTGCCAGCCATCGCTGCGTACGCCGATCTGGTGCGACAGCTCGCGCAGGCGCAGTTCGATCGGCTGCAGCGGCTGGCCGGGATGCCAGTGGCGCAGGTCGGCGGCAATCAGCGCCGGCTCCTCCTTCAGCTCGGGCATGTTCTGCAGCAGGCTGGCCACGGTCACGCCCAGCGTGTGCCGCAGCAGCTCGCGCAGGCGCAGGCTGTCGGGCTGGCCGTCGGGCGTCTCCTGCTCGATGGTGCGGATGTACTTGTCGATCAGCTGGCGCATCGCGCGGCCGTAGCTGACCCAGTCGGCGCTGCGCTGCGCCGACTGCAGGCGCAGGCCCATGTCGCCCAGTTCGCCGGGCAGGGTGGACATGCCATTGGCGAAGGCGGCCAGCAGCGGCTCGGGGCTGTCGATGCCGGCGAACAGGCGCTGCAGCATCGCGCTGCTGCCGCCMTTGGGGCCGGGTGCGTCACCGCCGAGGGTGTCGATCACGCGGGTCTCGGCCTGTCGCCGCGACAGCAACCGGCCCACGGCGGTGCCGGGACTGGGAGGAGCGTCGTGCGGGTCGGTCATGCGGCAGATCCTTGGCGGATGACCGGCGGGGTGCGCCGGGGCGAGGGGAGGTGGGAACAGTATCGGCGCGGGGCACGCCGGCTTGAACGCCGGGGCCGCCACACCCGATATGCCACGATGGTAGGCAATCTGACGGCAGGAGCGTGCGATGAAGGTGATGCTGGTAGGCGCGACCGGGCTGGTCGGTGGGCAGGTGCTGCAGCAGTTGCTCGATGATCCACGCTGCGACGCCGTCGTGGCCCCGACCCGGCGCGCGTTGGCGCTGGCCGATCCGGCGTTGCACAACCCGGTGGTGGACTTTGATCGGTTGCCGGTCGATGCGTCCTGGTGGGCGGTGGATGCGGTGATCTGCGCGCTCGGCAGCACCATCAAGCAGGCCGGCAGCCGCGAGGTGTTTGCCCGCATCGACCATGACTACCCGCTGCAGGTGGCCACCCTGGCGCAGGCGCATGGCGCGCATGCCTTCGTGCTGAATTCGGCAATGGGCGCGGATGCGGATTCGCGGATCTTCTACAACCAGGTCAAGGGCCGGCTGGAGCAGGATCTGCGCGGCCTCGGCTACCCCTCGCTGACCTTGGTGCGGCCGGGACTGATAGGCGGCGACCGCGCCGAACGGCGTACCGGAGAGCACTTGGCCAGCCTGGTGTTGGGTGCGCTCAGCCCGGTCCTGCCGAAGGCGTGGCGGATCAACCCGGCCGAGAACATCGCCGCGGCCATGGTCGAGGCCGCGCTGGTGCCGCGTGCGGGTGTACACATCGTAAGCTCGTCGGACCTGGCCTGAAGGTAGGCGCAAGCCCCTGTAGAGCCGAGCCATGCTCGGCAGAAGCCCTACACGGAAGCCAYACGCCGAYGCGAAGAGCAGCCGAGCATGGCTCGGCTCTACCAGGGTTGGCGTCGCGGCWGGYCTGAWGGTGCGCAAGCCCCGGTAGWGCCGAGCCATGCTCGGCAGAAGCCCACCACGGAAGCTGTAAGCCTGCGCGAAGAGCAGCCGAGCATGGCTCGGCTCTACCAAGGTAGGCGTCGCGGCAGGCCTGATGGTGCGCATAAGCCCCGGTACTGCCGAGCCATGCTCGGCAGAAGCCCTACACGGAARCCACACACCGACGCGAAGAGCAGCCGAGCATGGCTCGGCTCTACCAGGRTKGGCGTCGCGGCAGGCCTGAWGGTRCGCRCAAGCTCCGGTAGWGCCGAGCCATGCTCGGCAGAAGCCCTACACGGGAGCYATRCGCCGGCGCGAAGAGCAGCCGAGCATGGCTTGGCTCCACCATGATGGGCCTCGCGGCTGGCCGACGATAACGGCCACGTGGCGGCGGCTTTATCCTTGCATGGTGCCTTCCGACTCACGGACCGCAGTTACCGCATCAGCTCGCCAACACCAGGTCGTCCAGCACCGCGCGCAGAAAGCGCGCCGCTTCGCCGCCGATGGCGGCGCGGTGGTCGAGGGTCACCGACAGCGGGATCACCTTGTGCGCTTCCACGCTGCCCATCTCCGGGGTCATCCGGTCGCGGGCCCGGCCGGCAGCGCCGATCGCCTCGCCCGGCGGCCCACGCGCGCGAAAACCCGGCGCGCGGCTGTACCAGACGCCGGCGTAGGGTGCCGCCCGCCCGGGAGCGCATGCTGTGCGCTACCCTTTGACCCCCTCATTTGGCCCACGCCATGTCCGTCGAGAAGAACCAACGCGACCTCGAAGCCGGTATCCACACCGATCTGGAGGGACGTCTGACCTATGGCGGCTACCTGCGGCTGGACCAGCTGTTGAGCGCCCAGCAGCCGCTGTCCAACCCGCCGCACCACGACGAGATGCTGTTCATCATCCAGCACCAGACCTCCGAGCTGTGGCTGAAGCTGCTGGCGCACGAGCTGCGTGCGGCGATCGGGTTCCTGCAGCGCGACCAGGTGTGGCAATGCCGCAAGGTGCTGGCGCGCAGCAAGCAGGTGCTGCGCCAGTTGACCGAACAGTGGTCGGTACTGGAGACCCTGACCCCGTCGGAGTACATGGGTTTCCGCGACGTGCTGGGCCCGTCCTCGGGCTTCCAGTCGCTGCAGTACCGCTACATCGAGTTCCTGCTGGGCAACAAGAACGCGCAGATGCTGCAGGTGTTCTCGCATGACCCGGCCGGGCAGGCGCAGTTGCAGGAGGTGCTGGACGCGCCGAGCCTGTACGAGGAATTCCTGCGTTACCTGGCGCGCTTCGGCCATCCCGTCCCCGCTGCCTACCAGGGCCGGGACTGGCAGCAGCCGCACGTGGCCGACGATGCCCTGCACCCGGTGTTCGAGCGGATCTACCAGAACACCGACCGGTTCTGGCGCGAGTATTCGCTGTGCGAGGACCTGGTTGACCTGGAGACCGCCTTCCAGCTGTGGCGCTTCCGGCACATGCGCACGGTGATGCGGATCATCGGCTTCAAGCGCGGTACCGGCGGCTCCAGCGGGGTGGGGTTCCTGCGCCAGGCGCTGGAACTGACCTTCTTCCCGGAGCTGTTCCAGGTGCGCACGACCATCCGCAACGACGATCCGATGCCGCCGGACGCCTGATCCGACAGTCCTGCCAATAAGCCTATTCATATTTACCGGCCGCATCCGCCGTAGGGTGCGGCAGCCCCCGCCGTTGCTGCGCTGGCGGGGCCGGACCGGTGGTTGCAGATGCAAGTTCAGCGACCGTGCCGGCAGTTGCACGAATCGGCGTGTATTTGACGTGAACGCCGTTGTTCTGGGATTCTCCCGCGCTGCTTCGCACATCGGACGTGCATGTCTTCCACCGAACCCAGGAATCCCGCATGAGCGTAGACACCGCCGCGACATCCGTTCCCGATCCGGCGCTGCCGGAGTTCAAGACCACGTTGGGCCATCCGCGCCCGTTGTGGATGCTGTTCATGACCGAATTCTGGGAACGCTTTGCGTTCTACGGCATCCGTTGGGCGCTGGTGCTGTACATCGTGTCGCAGTTCTTCGAAGGCGACTCGGCCGGTCAGGCTGCCGCCAGCCGCACTTACGGCGCCTACCTGGCGCTGGTCTATGCCGCGGCCATCTTCGGTGGCTACGTCGCCGACCGGGTGCTGGGGTACCAGCGTTCCATCCTGACCGGTGCGGTGATCATGGCCGCCGGCCTGTTCATGGTCGCCATGCCGAACAAAGAAGTGTTCGAGCTGGGCCTGGCCACGATCATCATCGGCAACGGCCTGTTCAAGCCCAACATCTCCACGATGGTCGGCAAGCTGTACGGCCTGAAGGATGAGCGCCGCGACTCGGGCTTCACCATCTTCTACATGGGCATCAACATCGGCGCGATGATCGCCCCGGTGCTGACCCAGTACCTGGCCGAGCAGGTCTTTGGTACCCAGGCGATGCCGTCCTACAAGATGGTCTTCATCGCCTCGGGCATCGGCATGCTGATCAGCCTGGTGTGGTTCTACATCGGTCGTGCCGGCCTGAAGGGCATCGGCGCACCGCCGGTGGGTGCCGAAGGCTTCGGCCGCATCATCATGGTGCTGGTCGGCTCGATCGTCGCCATTCCGGTCGCCTATTTCCTGCTGTCCACCGGCGCCACCGCGCTGGCTTGGATCCTGGGCGTGATGTTCATCGCGCTGGGCGTGCTGCTGCTGGTCGAGGGCATCCGCGAGGGCAAGGTGCAGCGTGATCGCGTGATCGCCATGCTGATCATTTTCGTCTTCAACGTGATGTTCTGGATGTTCTTCGAACAGGCCGGCAGCTCGTTCACCTTCCTGGCCGACCAGATCGTCAACCGCAACCTCGGCGGCTGGACCTTCCCGACCGCGTGGTTCCAGTCGGTCAACTCGGTGGCGATCATCACCCTGGCCCCGATCATCGCCTGGATCTGGATCAAGCTGGGCCGCGCCAATCCGTCGATTCCGCGCAAGTTCGGCCTGGGCCTGCTGTTCAACGGCGTGGCGTTCGCGCTGCTGATGCTGGCGCTGTCGAGCATGGTGGTGGACGGCAAGATCCCGTTCTGGACGCTGTTCATGGTCTATGTCATCCAGTCGGTCGGTGAGCTGTGCCTGTCGCCGATCGGCCTGTCGATGGTGACCAAGCTGGCCCCGGTGCGCCTGGTCGGCTTCGGCATGGGCGGCTGGTTCCTGTCCACCGGCATCGGCAACAACCTGTCGGGCATTTTCGCCGGCGTGGTCAGTGGCGAAGGCGGCATGACCGTGGCGTCGGCGCTGAAGGGCTACACCTTCGGTTTCTGGGCGTTGATGATCTCCGGCGCGCTGCTGTTCCTGCTCGCCCCGCTGATCAACAAGCTGATGCACGGCGTCAAGTGAGGTCGGTGATGCGCATGAAGATGGGGTGTGCGTCGATGATCGTGGCGGGCCTGCTGTGCGCGTGCGCGCCATCGTCGGCGCCCACGGCCGGTCCTGCGCAGCCGCTGGATACCCGCGAGCAGAAGCCGCCGGTCGCGGATCCCAGCGCACCGGTGGCCTCGGGCAACACGCCGGCCGCGGCCGATGTGGCGGCCATCGCCGCGCTCAACGCGCAGTTCGATCCGGGCCGCGATCCGGTCGCCGACCTGGCCACGGCCAAGGTCGAGGCCAAGCGGGGTGGCAAGCGGATCGTGCTGGACGTGGGCGGGGAGTGGTGCTCGTGGTGCCACCTGATGGATGCCTTCATCGAAGGCGATGCGGAGATCCGCAGCTTCCGCGACGCCAACTTCGTGTGGATGAAGGTGAACTACAGCGAAGACAACGAGAACGCGGCGTTCCTGTCGCAGTTCCCGGCAATCAAGGGCTATCCGCACCTGTTCGTGCTCGATGCCGACGGCACGCTGCTGCATTCGCAGTTCACCGGCGAGCTGGAGGCCGACAAGGGCCAGCCCAAGGGCTACAACCGCACGCGGTTCTTCGCCTTCATGAAGGACTGGGCGCCACCCAAGGCGCCATGACCGAAAAAGCCGCGGATTCCGCGGCTTTTTTTTGGTTTTTCACCCTATGCGGGGCAAGCAGACGTGTGCTTTGACCCCTTCCAGGCGCGGCGGTCGGTGGGTCGGGCGCTGGGCCCCATGCCCTTTCCGGCGACGCCCCCGGCCGCGGGGCGGCCTCC
>NZ_JBFULB010000179.1:0-7781 GCF_056400545.1 Stenotrophomonas sp. P5_A8
CATCGGCATCGTCAAAGGCAGCCGACCAACGGTCGGCTCTACGGCACCGGAGACATCGGCATCGCCAAAGGCAGCCGACCAACGGTCGGCTCTACGGCACCGGAGCCATCGGCGTCGTCAAAGGCAGCCGACCAACGGTCGGCTCTACGGCACCGGAGACATCGGCATCGTCAAGGGCAGCCGACCAACGGTCGGCTCTACGGCACCGGAGACATCGGCGTCGTCAAAGGCAGCCGACCAACGATCAGCCCCACAGCGTCGCAGCCAGGCATAGCCCGGCGCTACGCTATCATCTACCGATGAAGTCCTGCCCCCGAATTCCCATCGCCTCCGCCTTCGCTATCCGGAGGCGCGCATGAGCATCCGCCAGTTGCCCGAGATCCTGATCAACCAGATCGCGGCCGGCGAAGTGGTCGAGCGCCCGGCATCGGTGGTCAAGGAACTGGTTGAGAACGCACTGGACGCCGGTGCCACCCGGGTCGATATCGACCTGGAAGAGGGCGGCGTGCGGCTGATCCGCATCCGTGACGATGGCGGTGGCATCGCGCCGGAAGAACTGCCGCTGGCGGTCTCGCGCCACGCCACCAGCAAGATCGCCAGCCTCGATGATCTGGAGTCGGTGGCCACGCTCGGCTTTCGTGGCGAAGCGCTGCCGTCCATCGCCTCGGTCAGCCGGTTCACCTTGTCTTCCCGTCGCGCCGCCGACGCGCATGGTTCATCGCTGCAGATCGAAGGCGGCAAGCTCGGCGATGTGATGCCGCGTGCGCATGCCCCGGGCACCACGGTGGAAGTGCGCGAACTGTTCTACAACGTGCCGGCGCGGCGCAAGTTCCTGCGTGCCGAGCGCACAGAACTGGGCCACATCGAAGAGTGGCTGCGGTCGTTGGCGTTGGCGCGCCCGGACGTGGAACTGCGCGTATCGCACAACGGCAAGCCGTCGCGCCGTTACAAGCCCGGCGACCTGTATTCGGATGCGCGCCTGGGCGAAACGCTGGGCGAGGATTTCGCCGCGCAGGCACTGCGCGTGGACCACAGCGGTGCCGGCCTGCGCCTGCATGGCTGGATAGCGCAGCCGCATTATTCGCGCGCCAGCACCGACCAGCAGTACCTCTACGTCAATGGCCGTTCGGTACGCGACCGCAGCGTCGCCCACGCGGTGAAAATGGCGTACGGCGATGTGCTGTTCCATGGTCGCCAACCGGCGTACGTGCTGTTCCTGGAACTGGACCCGACCCGGGTCGATGTCAACGTGCACCCGGCCAAGCACGAGGTGCGCTTCCGCGACGCCCGCCTGATCCACGATTTCGTCTACCGCACCTTGAAGGAAGCGTTGGCCGAAACCCGTGCCGGCATGACTCAGGCGGGCGCCGGTGTCGAGGGCCACGCGGGCGTACCTGCCGCCGCGATCGCCGGCGGGTATGCGCAACCGGGCGGCGGGTACGCGCTGGGCGGTGGCGGTGGCGGCGGTGGCATGTCCGCGCAATGGCGTCCGCAGCAATCGCCGCTGGGCCTGCAGGTCGCCGATGCCCCCACGGCGTATGCCGCGCTGTATGCGACGCCCGCCGGTGCCGGCGTGTCCGCTGGGCTGCCGCCGATGCCGAGCGAAGGCGGCCTGCCGATGACCGCCGCCGACAGTGGCGTGCCGCCCCTGGGGTATGCGGTGGCGCAGCTGCACGGCATCTACATCCTTGCTGAAAATGCCGAAGGCCTCATCGTGGTGGACATGCATGCCGCGCATGAGCGGATCGGCTACGAGCGCCTGAAGACCGCGCACGATGGCATGGGCCTGCACGCGCAGCCGCTGCTGGTGCCGATCACGCTGGCGGTGGGCGAGCGCGATGCCGATACCGCCGAGCGCGAGACCGACACCCTGGTTGCGCTGGGCTTTGAAATCACCCGCTCCGGTCCTGGATCGCTGCATGTGCGCAGCATTCCGGCGTTGCTGGCCAACGCCGAGCCGGAAGGCCTGCTGCGCGACGTGCTCACCGACCTGCGCGAACACGGGCAAAGCCGACGCATCGCCAGTGCCCGCGACGAGCTGCTGTCGACCATGGCCTGCCATGGCGCGGTGCGCGCCAACCGGCGCCTGACCGTGCCGGAAATGAACGCGCTGCTGCGCGACATGGAAAACACCGAACGCTCGGGTCAGTGCAATCACGGCCGACCGACCTGGGCACGTTTTTCACTGGCGGACATGGACCGCTGGTTCCTGCGCGGACGTTGAAGGGGAGAGTCATGCAGACTTGGGGAAGGGGACTTGGCGCGGCGATGCTGGCGCTGGGACTGGCAGCCTGTGGGAACACGCCGCAGCCACCGGTGGCGGTGGCCGACGATCCCGCGTTCGCCGCCGAACAGCAGCAGTGGCGCCTGCAACGCTACGAGGAGCTGCATGCCGCCGATGGCTGGACCAGCCTGGTGGGCCTGCACTGGCTGGAGTACAAGGCGCATTACATCGGCCGCGGCCCGGGCAGCGGCATCCGCTTGGCGGTAGGCCCGGACAAGCTGGGCATGGTGGCGCGCCAGGGCGATGCGGTGTGGTTCACTCCCGAGCGCGGTGTTGCGCTGCGCGTGGGCGACATGCCGGTGACCGGGCGCATCCGCTTCTTCAGCGATCGCGATCCCACCCCGACCCTGATCAGCTTCGATGACGGCAAGGGACAGTTGAGCCTGATCCATCGCGGCGAGCGGTACGCACTGCGGGTCAAGCATGCCGACGCGCACAGCCGCACCCACTTCGCCGGCCTGCAGTATTGGCCCGGCGGCGCCGCGTGGCGGATCAGTGCACGCTTCGTCCCGCACCCACCCGGCAAGACCCTGCCGATCATCGACATCACCGGGCTGACCACCGACATGCCCAATGCCGGCACGCTGGCGTTCGAGCGCGACGGCCGCACGTGGACGCTCGAAGCGATCGGTGAGCCCGGGCGCGAGCTGTTCGTGATCTTCGTCGACCGCACCAGTGGCCACGGCAGCTACCCGGCCGGGCGTTACTTGGACCTGCCCGCACCGGATGCCAATGGCCGGGTGCTGATCGATTTCAACCACGCCTACAATCCGCCCTGTGCATTCACTCCGTTCGCGACCTGCCCGCTGGCACCGCCGGAAAACCGCCTGGACCTGCGCATCGACGCCGGCGAGCAGGCCTACCACGCCCCTGAAGGAGAGGCCTGACCCATGTCGATGTTGCCGCGACTGATGTCTTCATTGTTGATCACCACCGGGCTGCTGCTGGGCAGCGGTGCGGTGCAGGCGCGCGGCGATGCGCCCGCCGCCAAGGTGGCGCCGCCGGTGCCGTTGTTGTGGAAGGTGACCGGGCCAGGCGATAGCCGCGTGTACCTGCTGGGCTCGTTCCATCTGCTGCGTGCGCAGGACTATCCGCTGTCGGCCGACGTTGAGCAGGCGTTCACCGCGTCCAAGCGGGTGGTGTTTGAACTGTCGCCGCAGGACATGCAGTCGCCGCAGCTGCCGCAGAAAATGCTGCAGGCGGCGATGCGCACCGATGGCACCGAGCTCAAGCGCGACCTGGATGCAGCCACCTGGACCAAGCTGCAGGCCTACGCGAGTGCCAACAACCTGCCGCTGGCGCAGCTGCAGGGGATGAAGCCCTGGTTCGTCGGGCTGACCATCACCCTGGGCCAGTTCACCAAGATGGGGCTGGACCCGAACCTCGGGCTGGACCGTCATTTCATGGAGCGCGCGGCCACCGCGAACAAGCCGACCTCGGGCCTGGAGGACATCGATACGCAGGTCGGGGTGTTGTCGGGGATGTCGGCGCAGGAACAGCAGCAGATGGTGGCCGAGGCGCTGGACCAGGCCGACAAGGCCGATGTCGAGGGCCGCAAGCTGCACGATGCGTGGCGGCGTGGCGACGACAAGCTGCTGTGGACGTCGATGGCGGCGCAGATGCGCGGCCAGTACCCGCAGCTGTACAAGCGGATCAACACCGACCGCAACGATGCCTGGGTGCCCAAGCTGCAGCAGTACCTGCAGGCGGGGCAGGGGGGCACGCTGGTGGTGGTCGGCACGCTGCACCTGCTGGGCAACGATGGCGTGGTGGAGAAACTGAAGGCCAAGGGCTTCCAGGTGGAGCGGGTGTGCACCGGCTGCGCCAAGCCCAAGCGCTGATCAGACGCTGAGGGCGGAGACGAAAAAGGCGCGGCCGGAGGGCTGCGCCTTTTTTCGTTGTGACCCCGCGGGTAACTCAGCGGCGGGTCTTGCCCGTGCCGGGTGCCGGGGTGTCCGGCTTGGCCGTGCCCGCGCCGGTACCGGTGGAGGTGCCGCCGGGACGGGGACCGAAGCCGGCGCCGCCGGTGCCCATGTTGCGCTGGAAATCCTGCCAGAGTTCGAGGTTGCGCTCGGTGAGCTGGTTCATCATCGCCCAGGGGGTCTGGCCGAGGAGGTTGCCCATCTGCTGGCGGAACTGCTGCTGCTGGTCGAGGAAGACCTGCATGCTGCGCTCCAGGTAATTGCCCATGAAGCCCTGCAGGGAGTCGCCGTAGAAGCGGATCAGCTGGCTCAGCAGCTGCGTGGACAGCATGGGTTCGCCGTCCTGTTCCTGGTCGGCGATGATCTGCAGCAGGACCGAGCGGGTCAGGTCGTCGCCGCTCTTGGCGTCACGGACTTCGAAGTCTTCGCCGTCGAGGATGAGCTGGCGCACGTCTTCGATGGTGATGTAGCTGGAAATCTCGGTGTCGTAGAGCCGGCGATTCGGGTATTTCTTGATAATGCGGTTCGCAGCCATGAAACGGTCACTCATCACAGTAGGCGCGCAGCATGGCGCAGTGCAGCAGCACATGCAACCGCCGAAAGGCCCATGCGGCGGGGTATTGGAATCAATTCATGTTGCGCAGCATGGATTCGCGCGGGGTGCAGCATTTGCCGGTTCCATGTCGGGGCCGTAGCCGGTTGGGCCTGCAAACGGTTTCTCGGACCGCGGCGGCAGCGTAGTGCTCCGCGCGGATTCCGTAGAGCCGACCGTTGGTCGGCTGCGCATGCGCTGCGGAAAGCAGCCGACCAACGGTCGGCTCTACCAGCCCATGTGGTGGCCGCCGTTGATGTCCAGGTTCGAGCCGGTGATCCACGACGCTTCTTCGTTGACCAGGAAGGCCACCGCATAGGCGATTTCCTCGGGCTTGCCGAGGCGGCCGGTGGGGATGTCGGCGATGATCTTGGCGCGCACTTCGTCAGGCACGGCCATCACCATGTCGGTGGCGACGTAGCCGGGGGAAATGGTGTTGACGGTGATGCCGAAGCCGGCATTCTCGCGTGCCAGGGAGATGGTGAAGCCGTGCATGCCGGCTTTGGCTGCGGCGTAGTTGGCCTGGCCGTACTGGCCTTTGAGGCCGTTGATCGAGCTGATCTGGATGACCCGGCCCCAGCCGCGCCGGCGCATGCCTTCGATGACCGGGCGGGTGACGTTGAACACCGAGTTGAGGTTGGTGTTGATGACGTCGTGCCACTGGTCGGCCCGCATGCGATGGAAGGTGGTGTCACGGGTGATGCCGGCGTTGTTGACCAGGATCTCGATCGGGCCGAAGGCGGCTTCGACGGCACGGACCATGGCCTCGGCGGTGTCTGGGTTGGAGACATCGCCGGGGAAGATCGCCACGTCCGAGCCGCGGGCCAGCATCATCTCGCGCCATGCCGTGGCCTTGGCTTCGTCGCGGTAGTTGGTGGCGACCCGATGGCCCTGGTCGGCCAGGCGTTGGCAGATGGCGGTGCCGATACCGCCGGTACCGCCGGTGACCAGTGCGACGCGAGATGTCATGAGCTGCTACTCCGAAAGGCAGGGCCAACAAGGGGGAAAGCGATTCTGCAACATCGCCGCGGCAAATGGGGGGTCAGCCGCGGCCCTGCGGTGCAACGATGTCGTGGCGGGGCAGTCGGGCGGGATCGAAACCGGCGCGGGCGCGGGCCAGCAGGTCCGCTACGTTGCCATCGGCGCGCAAGCAGGCCGGATCCTGGCCGAGCGCGGCCCATGCCTGGCGCAATGCGGGCAGGGGCCGGGTGGGGTCGAGGGGGCGTGCGGCATCGGACTTGGAGAGTTTGCGGCCGTCGGTGTCGAGCAGCAGGGGCAGGTGCAGATAGGCCGGGGTAGGCAGTCCGAGCGCGCGTTGCAGCAGGATCTGGCGCGGGGTGGAGTCGAGCAGGTCGGCGCCCCGCACCACGTCGGTGATGCCCTGGTCGCCGTCATCGACCACTACTGCCAGCTGGTAGGCCCAGTAGCCGTCGGCGCGGCGCAGGACGAAGTCGCCGACCTCGGCGTGCACGTTCTGCTGGATCGCCCCGCGCAGGCCGTCCTGGAAATGGACCGTGCTGCCCGGCGGCACGCGCAGTCGGATGGCCGGTTGCGGGCGCGGGCTGCGTGCCACGCACTGGTGGTGGATGCCGCGCTGGTCGGCCAGGTCGCTGCGACTGCAGTGGCAGGCAAACGCCATGCCTTCGTCCAGCAGGCGGTCCAGCGCCTTCTGGTAGAGGCTGTCGCGCCCGCTCTGGTGGACGATTGGGCCGTCGCTGGTCAGACCGAGGGCGGTCAGAACGGCCAGTTGCTGATCCACCGCGCCGGGTACGGTGCGGGGTGGGTCGACGTCTTCAATCCGCACCAGCCAGTGGCCACCGGCGTGCCGGGCGAGCAGCCAGCTGCCCAGCGCGGCCAGCAGCGAGCCGGGATGCAGGGGGCCGGTGGGTGAGGGCGCGAAGCGGCCGCGGTAGGGGGTCATGGACATGAACTATGAATCGTCGGTCAGTTTGCGACTTGAATTCAACATGAAGTCCCCGCAGATTTGCAGTCATCAACCTCTTTCGAGCGCTATTTTCCCATGTTCAGTCGCATTGCTCTCTTTCTTCTGACCAACGTTGCGGTGCTGATCCTGGCGGGCATCGTGATGTCGGTGCTGGGCGTGAATCCCAGCCAGATGAGCGGCCTGCTGGTGATGGCGGCCATCTTCGGCTTCGGGGGTTCATTCATTTCGCTGCTGCTGTCCAAGTGGATGGCCAAGCGGTCGACCGGCGCGGTGGTGATCACCGAGCCGCGCAATCCGACCGAACGCTGGCTGCTGGCCACGGTCGAACGCCAGGCGCGCGAAGCCGGTATCGGCATGCCGGAGGTGGCGGTCTATGACGGTCCGGAAATCAACGCTTTCGCCACCGGCGCCAACCGCAACAAGGCGCTGGTGGCGGTGTCCACCGGCCTGCTGCACAACATGAGCGAGGACGAGGCCGAGGCGGTGCTGGGCCACGAGATCGCGCACGTGGCCAACGGTGACATGATCACCATGGCCCTGCTGCAGGGTGTGTTGAATACGTTCGTGATCGTGCTGGCGCGGATCGTCGGTGGTTTCATCGACAGCGCGATGTCGGGCAACCGCGAGGGYGGCGGGCGCGGCATCGGCTACTTCGTGATCGTGTTCGTGCTGGAGATGATCTTCGGTCTGTTCGCGACGATGATTTCGATGTGGTTCTCGCGCCATCGTGAGTTCCGCGCCGATGCGGGCGGTGCGCACCTGGCCGGCCGCCAGAAGATGATCGCGGCGCTGGAGCGGCTGAAGCTCAACCACGGCCAGAGCACGCTGCCGACGCAGATCGCCGCGTTCGGCATTGCCGGCTCGACCGCCAGGAAGCTGTTCATGAGCCACCCGCCGCTGGAAGAGCGCATCGCCGCCCTGAAGGCGGCTGGCAATACGGTGGTCTGATTTTCGATCGCGGCCTGTTGTAATGAAACGCCCGGCCCCTTGGCCGGGCGTTTTGTTTTCTGGACGCAACGGCAGCTCAACGGCCAGGGT
>NZ_JBFULB010000180.1:0-7731 GCF_056400545.1 Stenotrophomonas sp. P5_A8
CTACCTGGGTTCCCAAGAGCCGGCCAGCGGCCGGCACTACCGGGTTCCCAACCGGCGGTCAGCGGTCGGCACGTGCGGGTTGCCAATGCCGGCCCGCGGCCGGCACCTGGGCCACACCTCGCCTTACGCCGACAACTCCAGCAGCAGCTTGTTGAGCCGGCGCACGTAAGCGGCCGGATCCTTCAGTGTGTCGCCGGCGGCGAGCGCAGCCTGGTCGAACAGCACCCGGCTGAGGTCGTCGAAGCGCGCGCTGTCCGCTTCCTGGTCCAGCTTGCCGATCAACGGGTGGCCGGGGTTGAACTCGAACACCGGCTTGCTGTCGGGCACCTTCTGGCCGCTGGCTTCCAGGATCTGGCGCATCTGCATGCCCAGGTCCTGTTCGCCGATGGCCAGGATCGCCGGGGAATCGGTGAGGCGGTGCGAGACGCGCACGGCTGCCACGTCGTCGCCCAGCGCGGTCTTGATGCGTTCGACCAGGGCCTGCTTGTCCTTGGCCACGGCCTCCTGCGCCTGCTTGTCTTCCGCGCTTTCCAGCGCGCCCAGGTCGAGGTCGCCACGGGCGACGTCGGCGAACGACTTGCCGTCGAACTCGGTCAGGTAGCCCATCAGCCATTCGTCGATGCGGTCGGTGAGCAGCAGCACTTCGATGCCCTTCTTGCGGAACACTTCCAGGTGCGGGCTGTCCTTGACCTGGGTGTGGCTGTCGCCGGTCAGGTAGTAGATCTTGTCCTGGCCGTCGATCATGCGGCCGACGTAATCGGCCAGCGACACGCTCTGCTCGCCGCTGGCGTCATGGGTGGAGGCAAAGCGCAGCAGGCCGGCGATCTTCTCGCGGTTGTTGAAGTCCTCAGCGGGGCCTTCCTTGAGCACCTGGCCGAACTGCTTCCAGAAGCCGGCATAGACCTCGGGCTTGTCGGTGGCGAGCTTGTCGAGCATGTCCAGCGAGCGCTTGGTCAGCGCCGACTTCATCGAGTCGATGACCGGGCCGGACTGCAGGATTTCGCGCGAGACATTCAGGGACAGGTCGTTGGAATCGACCACGCCCTTGATGAAACGCAGGTACATCGGCAGGAACTGTTCGGCCTGGTCCATCACGAACACGCGCTGGACGTACAGCTTCAGGCCCTTGGGCGCGTCGCGGTGGTACAGGTCGAACGGGGCGTGGCCGGGGACGTACAGCAGGGAGGTGTACTCGAGCTTGCCTTCGACCTTGTTGTGGCTCCAGGCCAGCGCGTCCTGGTGGTCGTGCGCGGCGTGCTTGTAGAACTCCTGGTACTCGGCGTCGGTGATCTCGGTGCGCGGGCGGGTCCACAGCGCGCTGGCGCGGTTGACGGTTTCCCATTCGACCTCGGCCGGGGCATCCTCGCCGTGGTGTTCCTTGACCATCTGGATCGGCAGGCCGATATGGTCCGAGTACTTCTTGATGATGCTGCGCAGGCGCCAGCCGTCGGCGAAGTCCTGCTGGTCGTCCTTGAGCTGCAGGACGATGCGGGTGCCACGCTCGGGCTTGTCGATGGCTTCAACGTCGAACTCGCCTTCGCCGCGCGAGGACCAGTGCACGCCCTCGCTCGCAGGCAGGCCGGCGCGGCGTGAATAGACGTCGACCTGGTCGGCGACGATGAAGGCGCTGTAGAAGCCGACGCCGAACTGGCCGATCAGCTGCGAATCCTTCTTCTGGTCTCCGGAGAGCTGGCGCAGGAAGTTGCCGGTGCCGGACTTGGCGATGGTGCCAAGGTGGGCGATGGCGTCTTCGCGGCTCATGCCGATGCCGTTGTCGTCGATGGTGAGAGTGTGGGCGTCGGCATCGAAGCTGACGCGGATGCGCAGGTCGCCACCGTTTTCGAGCAGGGCCGGTTGGGTCAGGGCTTCAAAGCGGAGCTTGTCGGAGGCGTCGGCGGCGTTGGAGATGAGCTCGCGAAGGAAGATTTCCTTGTTGGAATACAGCGAGTGGATCATCAGCTGCAGCAGCTGTTTGACTTCGGTCTGGAAGCCCAGGGTCTGCTTTTGGGTCTGCTCGGTCATGGGTGGCGGTGCTCCTTGGACGATGCCGCGCCCGGCGCGGCGGCTGGTCAAGGGGTWGGGGTGGTGGGGTGGGTTTTCAAGGGCGTGCAGAGGCGGCGCGGAGCCAGTGCCGACGCGTGGCGTCTGAATGCGTAGGCCGCAGCGAGATCCCAGGCCGCCCCTTTACTCATGACGCGGCGTACCCGCGGGCAGACCTGCCGGGACTGGAGATCGAGTGCGCTTCTTTCAGTTGACGGTCACCGATCCACTATCGGACCCGCATAGGCGGGGGACGCACCCTTCCATTTTGGTCGATATCCTTCTCGGCTCGTGAACGATACAGATCGCGTTTGCAATATGACTTCCGCTGAACGAATCATTGTAGTGTTGAGAGAAATACGTCGCACATCTTCCGCTGTCGGCCGAGACACTGCCTCGCATTGAGCCGGAGCTTGAGTTGCTGTAGCGAATAGTGCCCGTGGAGTGGAAGTTGACCCCTGCGCTGGCTGAGCCATTGGGTGCATTTGCAAGAACATAATCGGAGGACCTGTCCGTCGATGACTGCGGGTGCTGAGGGCTGGCCGCTTGTGGGGCGAGCACTTCATCCCCATCGCGTAACTCGCATATCCAGGCTGCAATACTGCCTTCCAGCACTGCCTCGCCACCAGCCGGGCGGGCATTCTTTTCGAGGCAGAACGCCTCATGGTAAAGCTGTGTTGCTTTGCTTTGGCGGGAATACTGATAGGTGGGATTCCCGTCCTCGTTCATCACCAGACGCTGTTCGACAGCGACAAGGCCTCCTTGGAAGTCTGGCCACTCAGAGGCTCTGATCAGGGTCCTCTCTCCGCTTGTATTCACTTCCACCCGATCCTGGAGGGCGGAAGGAGGGGTCGCAGATACTGGAAATGCAACTATCAGGGCGAATGCGAATTCCTTCATTGTGAGTGTCCAGGTGACCGCTGATGCGGCATTTGGATTCTCGTTGGCCAGGCGGAACTATGTGGCGTATTCCGTCTCGAAACTCACCGTCTGTCGATGAGACATTCGCATGGATGCTGGCCAGGCCATCGGTGTGGAAAATGGCGGGCAGCAGTGTCGCGCTATGAGCGGCGGAATGGATCCGCCGTCCATTGAGGAGGTCGCCATGTGCCGCCTGTGGTGCGTGACGCGCGCGCGCCCGGGTTCAGCGCCTAGAATGCAGGTCTGAATCGCCCGACCTTCGTGCCCATGACTCCTTTCCGCCCGTACGCCCCTTCCACCGTCCTCGCCCGGAGCCGCGCATGAAACCGCGCCAGCCGGTGGCGGCGGCCGTGGGCCAGGTGCGGATCATCGGCGGCAAGTGGCGCGGGACGAAGTTGCCGGTACCGCTGTCGCCGGGCCTGCGGCCCAGTAGTGATCGGGTCCGCGAGACGCTGTTCAACTGGCTGACGCCGCGTATCGGTGGGGCGCGGGTGCTGGATCTGTTCGCCGGCAGCGGTGCGCTGGGGCTGGAAGCGGTGTCGCGTGGGGCCGGGCAGGCGACGCTGGTGGAGCGCGATGCGGCGTTGTCCCGGCAGCTGCGCGACTCGGTGGCCAAGCTGGGCGCGCAGGGGCAGGTGCAGGTGGTGCAGGCCGATGCGCTGCAGTGGCTGGCGCAGGCGCCGGCCGGGCAGGCCGATATCGTGTTCGTGGACCCGCCGTTCGCGGCGGGGCTGTGGGACCAAGTGCTGGCGGGGCTGGGGCCGCACCTGGCCGCCGATGCCTGGCTGTACCTGGAGGCACCGGCCGAGCAGGCGCCGCGGGTGCCCGCGCCGTGGCTGCTGCACCGCGAGGGCGGGACCCGGGAGGTGCGTTTTGCCCTGTACCGCCGCGCCACTGCTACACTTTCACCAGATCACAACGTGTAGCTGACGTATGACCGTGGCCAACCGCCGCATTGCCGTGTACCCGGGCACCTTCGATCCGATCACCAACGGTCACATCGACCTGGTGAACCGGGCCGCGCCGCTGTTCGAGAAGGTCGTGGTTGGCGTGGCGCAGAGCCCGTCCAAGGGCCCGACGCTGCCGCTGGAGCTGCGTGTGCAGCTGGCGCGCGAGGCCCTGGGGCACAATCGCAACGTGGAAGTGATCGGTTTCGATACGCTGCTGGCGCATTTCGTGCGCTCGGTGCATGGCGGGGTGCTGCTGCGCGGCCTGCGCGCGGTGTCCGATTTCGAATACGAATTCCAGATGGCGAGCATGAACCGTCATCTGATCCCCGAGGTCGAGACCCTGTTCCTGACCCCGGCCGAGCAGCACAGCTTCATTTCGTCTTCGCTGGTCCGCGAGATCGCCCGCCTGGGCGGCGACGTGTCCGGCTTCGTGCCGGCCTCGGTGCTCGAGGCGCTGCGCAAGGTCCGCGAAGCGAAGTCGGGCCAGTCGTAAAAACCCGTCAGACCCATACATACCAAGAATCACCAAGGGAGGAATTCCATGAACAACACCATGCGTGCCATGTTGATCGCGTCGTTCGCGCTGGCCTTCACCGCCTGCAAGAAGGAAGAGGCCGCTCCGGTTGCCGAAGCCCAGCAGGCGCTGGTCGCCCCGGACGCCAATGACGACGCCGGCTGGAAGAAGTACCTGCAGGCCGTGGCCGTGCAGAACATGGGCAACATCACCAACAGCCCGTTCCTGTACTACCTCTCGCCGGAGTCCGATCCGGAGTTCGCCGCCAAGTACGAGCGCCAGGTTGAAAGCGCCACCCAGGCCGTCGCGCGCGGCATCCAGCCGGGCAACATGCTGGCCTTCGGTTCGTCGGCTTCCTCGAAGATGGCCGACATGATCCAGGCCGTGTTCAAGGACGTGCCGGCCGACTCGATGAAGGGTGTGCGCGTGGTGTTCATCGGCAAGGCCGCTGACAACGCCCGCGTGCAGTCCATCGTGCAGCCGACCGGCGCCGAGTACATCTTCGTAGAAGCCAAGTAACCCGTGCAGTGGCGGCCGCGCCTGTGGCGTGGCCCGGGCGGCTTCTTCCGGGAAGCCGTCGATGACCGGCCTGCGCCACGGCGCGGGTCGGTCCTCATCCGCCGGCGTGGGCGTGGAGTAACGCCATGTCGCTGAAAATCAATGAGCTCTGCGTCAACTGTGACGTGTGTGAGCCCGCCTGTCCCAACCAGGCCATCTCGATGGGTGAAACCATCTACGTGATCGATCCGGCCCGCTGCACCGAGTGCGTGGGACATTTCGACGAACCCCAGTGCGTGGTCGTCTGCCCGGTGGAATGCATCGATCCCGATCCGGACATCCCGGAAACCCAGGACGCCCTGCTGGCGAAGCTGTACGGTCTGCAGCGCGACCATCCCGAACTTTATGCGGAGCCCCCATCCGAATGAATACGTTGTCGCGTCGTTGGTTGCTGTTCGTCCTGTTGTGGTCCCCGGTGGCATGGTCGGCCGCACCGGCGCAGGGTTCCCTGGCCAGTCATCCCGACGGTGCGGCGATCGCCAGCGGTCACCACCTGGCCACCGAGGCCGGCATGGAGATCCTGGCCAAGGGCGGCAACGCCTTCGATGCGGCGGTGGCGGTGTCCTCGACGCTGGCCGTGGTCGAGCCGATCAGCTCCGGGCTGGGCGGCGGCGGTTTCTTCCTCCTGCACGATGCAGCCACCGGCAAGGATGTGATGCTGGACGCGCGCGAGACCGCGCCGCAGTCGGCCAATGAAGCGGCGTTCCTGGACAAAAAGGGCGAGCTGGACCGCGACCGCTCGGTCAACGGTCCATGGTCGGCGGGCATCCCGGGCCTGCCGGCAGCGCTGGTGGAGCTGTCCAGCAAGCACGGCAAGCTGCCGCTGCGGACCTCGCTGGGCCCGGCGATCCGTGTCGCCAGTGAAGGCTTCCCGGTGTACGCGCGCATGGCCAAGGGCTACGCCTCGCGCCGTGAGGTGATGGAGCGCTACCCCGGGACCCGCGAGGTGTACCTGCGCAATGGCAAGCCGATCGCAGAGGGCGATGTGTTCCGCCAGCCGGAACTGGCAGCGACGATGGAGCGGCTGGCCGCGCAGGGGTTCGATGGGTTCTATCGCGGCCAGACCGGCAAGGCCCTGTTGGCCGGCGTGAAGCAGGCCGGCGGCCGCTGGACCGCCGAGGAGCTGGCCGGTTACCGGGTCAAGCTGCGCGAACCGATCGTGTTCAACTACCGTGACTGGAAGATCACCACCGCCTCGCCGCCGTCCTCTGGTGGCATCGCGCTGGCGGCGATGTTGCAGATCCTGGAAGGTTGGGACCTGAAGTCGATGGATGAAGCGCACCGTACCCACCTGGTGGTGGAAGCGATGCGCCGCGCCTACCGCGATCGCACCTTCTTCCTGGGCGATCCGGACTTCGTGCAGATTCCGCAGAAGGTGCTGACCAGCAAGGATTACGCGCAGGGCCTGCGGGCGACCATCCATCCGGAAAAGGCCACGCCGAGCGACCTGCTGTCGGGCAATCCGACCCCGCTGGAAGACGATGAGACCACCCACTTCTCCATCATCGACCGCGACGGCAACCGTGTCGGCGCAACCCAGACGGTGAACCTGCTGTACGGCTCGGGGCTGATTCCCAAGGGCACCGGCGTGCTGCTCAACAACGAAATGGACGACTTCGCACTGAAGCCGGGCACCCCCAACGCGTTCGGGGTGATGGGCTATGCGGCCAACGCGCCGAAGCCGGGCAAGCGCATGCTCAGCTCGATGACCCCGACCTTCATGGAGTCGCCGGACAAGGTGGTGGTGCTGGGCACGCCGGGCGGCAGCCGCATCATCACCATGGTGCTGCTGGGCATCCTCGGCTACGACGACGGCCTGAGCGCGCAGCAGGTGGCCGCATTGCCGCGCTACCACCACCAGTGGCTGCCGGACGAAATCTCGGCCGAAACCGGTGCGCTGGCGGTGGACACCATCAAGCAGCTGCAGGCGATGGGCCACAAGATCGAACTGCCCGGCGACAGCGCCGAAGGCGGCCGCGGTTCCAGCCACGTGTGGGGCAACCTGCAGACGGTGGAGTGGGACCGCCGCAGCAACGTGCTCAGCGGCGGCAGCGATCCGCGCAACCCGGTGGGCAGCGCGGCGGTGACCCCGGCCGCTGGCCGCTGAACCCGGCCGCTGTCCATGCGTTCGAGACCCCGCCGCCCGGCGGGGTTTTTCGTTATGGGCGCCTAGCGAATATTTAACGCGCCGCGCCGGATAATTTGCCGATGAAACTATGGTCGATACGCGGCAACACACAGAAGCTGGACGGCGGTGCGATGTTCGGCAATGCGCCGCGGACGGTCTGGGAAAAATGGGCGGCGCCGGACGATCTGAACCGGATCGAGCTGGCCTGCCGGGCGCTGCTGGCCAGCCCGCTGGCCGGTAAGACCGTGCTGTTTGAAACCGGTATCGGCGCATTCTTCGAGCCGAAACTGCGCGAACGCTACGGCGTGCAGGAACCGCGCCACGTGCTGATGGAATCCCTGCGCGAGGCCGGCTTCGAGCATGAGGACATCGACGTGGTGGTGCTGAGCCACCTGCACTTCGACCACGCCGGCGGCCTGCTGGCGCAGTGGAGCGAAGGCCGAGAGCCTGAACTGCTGTTCCCCAACGCGACGTTCCTGGTGGGTGCCGAACACTGGCAACGCGCCCTGCAACCACACCCGCGCGACCGGGCCAGCTTCATTCCGGAGCTGCCCGCGCTGCTGCAGGCCAGTGGACGCCTGGAGATCGTGGACGGGCCGTATTCGAAGGCGCTCGGCAAC
>NZ_JBFULB010000181.1:0-7721 GCF_056400545.1 Stenotrophomonas sp. P5_A8
GGCACGTTCATCCCCGCCGACTTGGCGGCGGCCAGCACGCCGGCCGCGATTTCATCGTTGGAACCGAAGATCGCCGTCGGCGGCTCGCGCAGCGCCAGCAGCCGACGCGCGCCACGGAAACCATCGTCGAAGGTGTAATCGCCCTGCACCACCAGGTGCTTGTCGATGCTCATGCCGTAGTCGCGCAGCGCCGCTTCATAGCCGGCATAGCGCTCGCCGCTGGAGCGGTGCGAGCTGCCGCCCCAGAGGAAACCGATGCGCAGGTGGCCGAGTTGGATCAGGTGCTCGGTGATTTCATACGCGGCCTCGCGGTCATCGACGAACACGCACGCACCGTCTTCGGGATCGGCGGTGGCGGCGATGATCCGCACCAGCTTGATGCCGCGCGCGGTCAGTGCCGCGACCAGATCGGCGCGTTCGGACATCGGCGCGGTCAGCACCAGCCCGGCCAACCGTGAACGCTGCACCCAGTCGGCCAGTTCCTCAGCCAGCATCGGCGAGCTTGAATCGCAGGGATGGATCTGCAGTCCGAACCCGGTTTCGCGGCAGGCTGCCAACACGCCATTCTGCACGCCGATGATGTGGTACGGGTTGGGGTTGTCGTAGACCAGACCGACCACCAGCGTGGTGCCGGTGCGCAGGTTGCGCGCGGCCGGATCGGGCTCGTAATCCAGTTCGGCGATGGCCCGCAGTACCCGCGCGCGGGTGGCCTGCATGACCGAGGGTTCATTGTTGATGACGCGCGAGACCGTCTTCAGCGACACCTTGGCCCGTTCGGCAACATCCTTGATGGTCGCTCTGCGCATGCTCTTTTCCTGCGGGTCCCGTTGGACGTCCATGATCGCCGATCACTGCCCGTCGCGGGAAAGCCCCACCCGGTGCCCGCGCACCGAGTAGAACAGGATGTAGAGGTAGCACGGCACCATCAGCCCGGCGAACACCCACTGGAAGTCAAAATGCTGCTTGAGCACCGCAAACGCCTGGGGAATGATCGCCCCGCCGGCGATGGCCATCACCAGCAGCGCCGAGCCGGTTTCGGTGAAGCGCCCCAGGCCACGGATCGCCAACGGGAAGATCGCCGGCCACATCATCGCGTTGGCAAAGCCCAGCGCGGCGACGAAACCGACCGACACATAGCCATGGGAGAGCAGCGCGCCGATGCAGAACAGCACGCCCAGGATGGCCGAGATGCTCAGGTAGCGCGACTGCGAGACCCGGTGCGGGATCAGCGCCAGGCCGGCCAGGTAGCCCAGCAGCATGGCGCCCAGGGTGATCGAGGTGAACATCTTGGTCTGGTCCAGCGGCAGGTTGAAGCTGTGCCCGTAGGTCCCGATGGCATCGCCGGCCATCACTTCCACGCCGACGTAGACGAACAGGCACAGCACGCCCAGCCACAGGTGCGGGAACTGGAAGATGCTGGTGCGCTCGGCCACACCGGGCGCGCGCGCCGGAGTGGCATTGGCCTCGGCGGTCTTCAGTTCCGGCAGCGGCGAGAACAGCACGCCCACCGCCAGCACCACCAGCAGCCCGGCCATGGCCATGTAAGGCAGCTGGATCTTGGCGGCGAAGGTATCCAGCAGCACCGTCTTGGTGGCTGCGTCGGCCACCTTCACCTGCGCATCCAGGTCACCGATGCCGTGCAGCACCAGCGTGCCGATCAGCACCGGCGCCAGCATGCCGGCGATCTTGTTGCAGATGCCCATCAGCGCGATGCGCCGGGCAGCGGTCTCGATCGGGCCGAGAATGCTGATGTACGGATTGACCGCCGTCTGCAGCAGGGCCAGCCCGCTGCCGATGATGAACAGGCCGCTGAGCGCGCCCGGGTACCAGCGCTGCTGGGCGAAGTGCGCAAACACCACCGCACCGGCGGCCATCACCAGCAGGCTCAGGCTCAGGCCCTTCTTCATGCCGGTGCGCTTGAGGATCCACGAGGCCGGCAGCGCCAGGAAGAAGTAGGACAGGTAGAACACCATCAGCACCAGGAAGGCGCCGACCTCGTCCAGCTCGAAGGCCAGTTTGACGAAGGTGATCAGCGGCCCGTTGAGCCAGGTGAAGAAGCCGATCAGGAAGAACAGCACGCCGATGATCAGGATCGAAGTGAGCACGCTTGAACGCGCGGAGGCAGCAGGCACGGCAGACATCAAGAGAGCTCCTGCATCGACGGCGCGGGGCGGCGTCGGAAGAGTGGCTGGGAACAACGTTGTCACATTTATTCGTCGGGGCGATCGGGTTTGTCAACAAGCGGTTTTTGCCCAACCTGCCGAAGCGGTCGTGCTGCACCTGCGCAGATCGCATGCCCCGCCACGCTTGGCGGTGCGCCATGCGGTCATTCCCGCTCGGTTGCAAAAACATGACGGCCGTTGGCTGAAAACGTTTTCCCAGAGGGGCGCCCGTTGCGGCGCAACATCGAAAGTGTGAGGTTATCGTTGACATCGTTGTCAGAACGATTACAGACTCCCCCTCAATCGCCAGGCCTTATCGCTGGACCTGCGCACATCCAAGGGAGTCCGTGTGACCGCAGCTGCCCACTCCGTCCAGGCCCATGACCTGCCCGCCACGGTGCCGCCCTTCCTGGCCGCCGATGTCGGCGGGACCCACGTGCGCGTGGCCCGGGTCCAGGCCGGCACCGATCCGGACCATCCGGTGCAGCTGCTGGAGTACCGCAAGTTCCGCAATGCCGACTATCCCGGCCTGAGCGCGATCCTGACCGACTTCCTCGGCAGCGGCCCGCGTCCGGCGCACTGCGTGGTGGCCACCGCCGGCGTTGCCCGCGCCGACGGCACGGTGATCACCGCCAACGTGCCCTGGCCCCTGTCGGCGCGCCGCATCGAACAGGACGTCGGCCTGGACCAGGTCTACATCGTCAACGACTTCGAGGCCGTGGCCTACGCCGCGTCCCAGGTCGATGCCAGCGGCGTGCTGCAGTTGACCGGCCCGGCCAGCGCACCGCGCGGCCCGACCCTGGTGGTCGGCCCCGGTACCGGCCTGGGCGCGGCGGTCTGGATTCCGACCGCGCACGGCGCGGTGGTGCTGGCCACCGAAGCCGGACAGCCAACCCTGGCCACCACCACCGAGCTGGAAATGGCGATCGTGCGCCAGATGCAGCGCGAACATGCGCATGTGTCGGTCGAGCACGCGCTGTCCGGCCCTGGGCTGATGAATCTCTATCGCGCCCTGTGTGCACTCAACCACCAGCCGCCGACGCTGGCCAGCCCCGATGCGGTCACCGCCGCGGCCATGGCCGACCAGGACCCGCTGGCACGGCTGAGCCTGGAGGTGTTCTGCGGCCTGCTCGGCAGCACCATCGGCGACATGGCCCTGCAGTACGGCATCACCGGCGGTGTCTACCTGGCCGGCGGCATCCTGCCGCAGATCCGTCAATTCCTGTTGAACAGCACGTTCGTACCGCGGTACCTCAACAAGGGCCCGATGCGCGAAGCGCTGGAACGCATTCCCGTGAAGGTGGTCGAGCACGGGCAGCTGGGCGTCATCGGCGCCGCCAGCTGGTACCTGGGACATAGGGACCACCCGCACGCCTGACACGGCGCGCCGGGCACGCAACACGCAGTACGTGGCACCCATGGCGCGCCCGGCAAAGGGCGCGCGGCAAAGTCGTACCAGACGCAAGAAGACACGCCGTCGCCGGCGAACCATCGGATTGATGAGGAGAGACATCATGAACCACCGCAAGAGTCTGCTTTCGGCAGCCATTTTCAGCTGTCTGGTGTTCGGCGCGCAGGCGCAGGAAACCTCCAGCACCCCCACCGACCTGGACACGGTCAGCGTCGTCGGCATCCGCGCCAGCCTGGAAAAATCGCTGGATACCAAGCGCAACAACGTGACCATCTCCGAGGCGATCACCGCCGAGGACATCGGCAAGTTCCCCAGCACCAACGTGGCCGAAGCGCTGTCGCAGCTGCCGGGCATCTCGCTGGATCGCCGTTTCGGCCAGGGTGAGCGGGTCAGCATCGACGGCACCGATCCCAGCCTGAACCTGTCCTTCCTCGACGGCCACCCGGTCGCGCAGGCGATCTGGCTGTATGGCGAACAGCCCAACCGCGGCTTCGATTACACCCTGCTGTCGCCGCTGATCCTGGGCCGCATGGAAGTCATCAAGTCCTCCGAAGCGCGCCTGACCGAAGGCAGCCTGGGCGGCACCATCCTGATGCACACCCGCCAGCCGCTGGACATGCGCGCCAACGAAGTGGCCGCCTCGGTGGGCTACAGCTACAGCGACCAGGCCAGCAAGGGCAAGCCGAACGCCTCGGCGATCTACAGCTGGAAGAACAACGACGAAACCTTCGGCGTGAACGTCGCCGCGCAGCATTATGAAGAGCGCGTGGATCGCCAGGGCATGGAAGTGTTCGGCTACGCCAAGGCGTCCACCTTCACCAATGCGCCGGGCGTGGACCCGAACGCGGACGTGCCCAACTCGGTCAACGCCGCGTGGTTCCAGCAGGACCGCAAGCGCGACAGCGCCGTGGTCAACCTGCAGTTCAAGCCGAGCGAGGAACTCGAGTTCAACCTGAGCGGCCTGTACATCAAGGAAAACTTCGACAACTACAACCAGTCGATGTACTCCTTCCTGACCTGGAACCCGGGTACCGTCGGTGCGGTCAACCAGCTCGGCGACGTGCGCAACGGCGTGGTCAACAGCGGCCACTCCAACGCCAGCGCGACGGCCAACAGCGGCACGGTGATCTACGACAACAACGTGCGCGAATCCGAAGTGACCACCAAGGGCCTGGACCTGCGTGGCGCCTGGAAGGGCGATGGCTGGGGCATCAGCGGCCAGGTGGGCCAGAGCAAGTCCGAGAACAAGGACCTGGCCCAGTACTTCATCGAACCGTTCTACAACGGCGGCTTCAGCTGGAACCTGGACAAGGGCATCACCTTCGACAACGCCGAGGCCGCGCGCAACCCGGCCAACTGGGGTTCGGCCGGTGGCTGGTTCGGCAACAACGGCATCTTCTCCACCGACAGCAAGGACACCTACGCACAGCTGGACTTCAACGTGCAGTTCGACAGCATCTTCAACCAGCTGCAGTTCGGCGTGCGCCACGGCAAGCATGAAGAGAGCTTCGACCTGAACGTATATGGCGGCGTGCGTCCGGGCACCCTGGCCGACGTGGGCACCATCGGGCTGACCGACATCCAGGGCTTCAGCGACGGCCACGGCCGCCACGTGCAGGTTGGCCGCGACAACGTGCTGAACTGGGTCAAGGGCAGCCCGCTGGATTACGCCAACCCCGATCCGGCCAGCTACCTCAACAACAGCTGGGCACTGGAACAGACCAACAACGCGGCCTACGCGCAGTTGAACTTCTCCAACGGCCCGGTGCGCGGCAACGTCGGCGTGCGTTATGTCGATTCCAAGACCGCAGGCAGCGGCTTCGTCTACGGCGGCACGCCGACCCTGACCGACCTGGACAGCAAGTGGCAGACCCAGACCAGGAAGGAAGATTTCCTGCTGCCGTCGGTCAACCTGGTCTATGACACCTCCAGCGACTGGGTGTTCCGCTTCGGCGCGAGCAAGGTCATTGCCTGGGCGCCGTACAACCAGATGGTGAACAACACCTTCCTCAACGACACCACGCTCACCGGCAGTGGCGGCAATGCGGCACTGTCCCCGTACGAGTCCTGGAACTACAACCTGTCGGCCGAGTACTACTTCGCCCCGCAGTCGGTGGTGGCCTGGTCGCTGTTCTACAAGAAGATCGACAACTACATCGACACCAGCGCGGTCACCGAGCGCCAGTACAACTCGATCCGCGACACCTCGCCGGCCACCTGGGCCAACATCGTAGGCACCAACGGCTGCGCCGCCGACGGCTACTGCGACTACAGCATCCAGCGTCCGCGCAATGCCGGTAGCGGCCACATCAAGGGCTTCAACATCAGCTTCCAGCAGCCCTTCGGTGAAAGCGGCTTCGGCCTGACGGCGAACTACACCTACGCCAACGGCGAGAACAACTCCGGTGATCCGCTGCCGTACCAGTCGCGCAACTCGATCGCGCTCAGCCCGTACTTCGAAAAGGGCCCGATCAATGCACGCCTGACCTACAACTGGCGTGACAGCTACCTGGCCGGCGGCTACGTCGCAGGCTCGGCACCGGCCAGCGTGGACGACTACGCCGAGCTCGGCGCCAGCTTCGGCTACACCTTCACCGAGAACTGGTCGCTGACGCTGGACGCGCAGAACCTGCTCAACGAAGAGTATTTCCAGTACCTCGGCGACAAGGACCACCTGGCCTCGCGCTATAAGAGCGGCCGCCGCTACATGGCTACGGTGCACTTCAAGTTCTGATTGCCATAGCACTATGCTGCACACCTGAAACGGGCCCGGATCTCCGGGCCCGTTTTCACAGGTGGAACCCGATTCGCAACACAGGAATGACCCGATGCATACCCGCACCCGTCGTACCTCGCTGTCACTGCTCTCCTTCGCATTGGCCCTGTCCCTGGCACCGCTCGCGCAGGCCGCCGATGCCCCGGCCACTGCTGGCCCCCGCGCCATGGCCGGCCCACTGCCGTTGATGCCGGCGCCGGCCAAGGTCGAACGCCTCGACGGCAGCGGCTTCAGCGCGGTCGCCGGCACCCCGGTGTGGGCCAAGGGCGAGGCCGCGCAACGCGTGGCTACCCAGTTCACTACGTTGCTGCACGACAGCGGCGGCCCGGTGCTGAACGTGGCCGGCACGCGCGGCGGCAACGGCATCCACTTCGTGTTGAACCGCACGCTCAAGACCGGCGCCGAAGGCTACCAGCTGCGCTCGGGCCGCGACGGCGTGACCGTGCAGGCAGCTACCGAGGCCGGCCTGTTCTACGGTGCAGCCACCCTGTCGCAACTGCTCAGTGGCGGCAGCAACGGCGTCCTGCCGGCGCTGCGCATCGACGATGCACCGCGTTTCAGCTGGCGTGGCCTGATGCTCGATTCGGCGCGCCACTTCCAGAGCCTGGACGAGATCAAGCGCGTGCTCGACGCGATGGCCGAACAGAAGCTCAATACCTTCCACTGGCATCTCACCGATGACCAGGGCTGGCGCATGGAGATCAAGCGCTATCCCAAACTGACCGGGATCGGCAGCTGTCGTATTCCGGCCGGCGATGGTGGCCGCGATCCGGTCACCGGCGCCGAACGCCCGTATTGCGGCTTCTATACCCAGGACCAGATCCGCGACGTGATCGCCTATGCCGCCGCCCGGCATATCCAGGTGATCCCGGAAATCGACGTGCCCGGCCACGCCACCGCCGCGATCGCCGCCTATCCCGAACTGGGCACGCTGTACACGCCGCTGAAGCCGCTCAGCGAATGGGGCGTGTTCCCCAACCTGTTCAACACCGAGGAAAGCACCTTCACCTTCCTGGAAAACGTGCTGGAAGAAGTGATCACCCTGTTCCCGGCCAGGTACGTGCACGTCGGCGGCGACGAGGCCGTCAAGGACCAGTGGGAAGCCTCGGCACGCGTGCAGGCGCGCATGCGCGAGGTTGGCGCAGGCAATGAAATGGAGATGCAGAGCCACCTCATCAAACGCCTGGAGACCTTCCTGGAGCAGCACGACCGGCGCCTGATCGGCTGGGATGAAATCCTTGAAGGCGGGTTGCCGCCGGAGGCCACGGTGATGTCCTGGCGCGGCACCGAAGGCGGCCTGAAAGCCGCCAGCGAAGGCCACGACGTGGTGATGTCGCCGGTCACCGATATGTACATGGACTACCTGCAGACC
>NZ_JBFULB010000182.1:0-7636 GCF_056400545.1 Stenotrophomonas sp. P5_A8
CCCCCCCCATTCCCCATCGCCCTGCCCTATCCTCTCCCCATGCCTGATCCACGCTTCCTCCATCGCCTCTCCGACGTCCCCGCCGCCGACTGGGACGCCCTGCACGACGGCAGCAACCCGTTCGTCAGCCATGCCTTCCTGGCCGGGCTGGAAGCGCACGGCTGCCTGCGCCCGGAATGGGGCTGGCGACCGCGCCACTTCACCCTGTGGGACGGCGACACCCTGGTCGCAGCGATGCCCGGTTACCTGAAGGACAACTCGCACGGCGAGTTCGTGTTCGACCATGCCTGGGCCAACGCCTACGCGCGGCACGGGCTGGACTACTTCCCCAAATGGCTGGGTGCGGTGCCGTACTCGCCGGTGACCGGGCCGCGCCTGCTGGCGCATGACGACGTCGATCGCGCAGCACTGGCCGAGGCGCTGCGTGCCGAGGTCGATCGCATCGGCTGGTCGTCGGCGCACGTCAATTTCCACCGCGCCGAGGAAGATGCGGCATTCGGGCCGGGCTGGATGCTCCGCGAGGACATCCAGTTCCAGTGGCACAACCCGGGCGACTGGCGCGATTTCGACGATTTCCTGGCCGCCATGGACCACAAGCGCCGCAAGAACATCCGCCAGGAACGCAGCAAGCTGGCACGCAGCGGGGTCACTTATCGGATCGTGCATGGGGATGAAGCCAGCGAAGATGACCTGCTCGCCATGCATGGGTTCTATCTGCAGACCTTCGCCGAGTACGGCAACTCGCCTGCCTTGACCCTGCCGTTCCTGCGCCATCTGGCAGCCTCGATGCCGCGCCAGCTGGTGATGTTCCTGGCCCAGCTGGACGGCGCCCCGGTCGCAGGCGCGCTGTGCCTGCGCGGCGCCGACACGCTGTACGGCCGCTATTGGGGCGGCGCCACGCTGCCTGGCCTGCATTTCGAGACCTGCTACTACCAGGGGATCGAATACTGCCTGCGCGAGGGCCTGACCCGTTTCGAACCCGGCGCGCAGGGCGAGCACAAGCTGGCGCGCGGTTTCCTGCCGCAGATCGTGCGCAGCCGCCACTGGGTGGCCGAGCCGGCCTTCGCCGGCGCGCTGAGCGGCTGGTGCGCGAGTGAGCGCGAGGACGTGGCGCGCTATGCAGTGGCACTGGCCGAGCACAGCCCCTTCAAAGCTGCGGACCCGGCATGAGCCGGCCGTTGCCCTGGGGGCTGGGCGCCCGCCCGGATGCCCCCTTCCCGCCCGCCGAGACCGCGCTGCGTGATCCGGACGGACTGCTCGCGGTCGGTGGCGACCTGTCCCCGGTGCGCCTGCTCAATGCGTACGCCAACGGCATCTTCCCCTGGTTCTCCGAGGGCCAGCCGCTGCTGTGGTGGTCGCCGGACCCCCGCATGGTGTTCCGCACCGACGGGGTGCGCCTGTCCTCGCGCTTCCGCCGTAGCCTGCGCAACAGTCCGTGGACGGTGCGCGCGGACACCCGCTTCGCCGAGGTGATCGCCGCCTGCGCCGCCAGTCCGCGACCGGGCCAGGACGGCACCTGGATCACCGTTCCCATGCAGCAGGCGTATATCGCCCTGCATCGGATGGGCCACGCGCATTCGGTGGAGGTCTTCGATGCAGGCCGATTGGTGGGTGGCATCTACGGCGTGGCGATTGGCCGGATGTTCTTCGGCGAAAGCATGTTCAGTGCGGCCAGTGGCGGCTCAAAAGTAGCGCTGGCGGCGTTGGCCCATCGCCTGGCGCAGTGGGGGTGGCCGCTGATCGACGCGCAGGTGGAGAACGATCACCTGCTGAGCATGGGCGCCGAGCACTGGTCACGCGCGCGGTTTTTGACGCTGGTGCGCCAACAGGTGCAGCTGGAGGCGCCGGCGGGACTGTGGACGGAGCGGTTTGGTGACATGGATGCGGCCCTGCTTGCGGGCCGGGCCTGATGCGGCATCGGCCAACGGTCGGCACTACCGGGGCCTTGATGCCTGCCGACCGGGCTGACCGATGCCTGACCCACGCGTAACGGGTGAATGCCCAGTAAACCCAAGCGTTTAACGCAAACTTTGCATGAACGGGCGAAGGCGCGTAAAATGCCCGCTCTTAAGGCCAGCTCGGCCGTTTACAGAACTGCACAGGACTACATGTCGAAAGACGACTCCATCGAGTTCGAAGGCACCGTCAGCGAGACGCTGCCGAACACCACTTTCCGCGTACGACTGGAAAATGGGCATGAAATCATCGCCCACATCTCCGGCCGCATGCGCAAGAACTACATCCGCATCCTGACGGGCGACCGTGTCAAGGTCGAAATGACGCCCTACGACCTGACCAAGGGTCGCATCACCTACCGCATGAAATAAGCGGTTCGGGCGACTTCCCTTCGGGAGACGCAGAAGGCCAGCCAGGTGCTGGTCTTTTTGCGTGGGCGCGAAAAAGTGCACACCCCTGCCGGGCGACACCCTTACCCTGTGCACCCTGACATCGGTCAGGCTGCCTTGCTGCAGATTCGCAATGGCGCAGCCCGCGCCACTCTGGTCCCGGTCCACTCCGGATCGCCACTGTCGGCCCCCGCCATGAAGACCCTGTCCCTGCTGAGCCTGCTCCTTGCCGCCTGCTCCGCCGTTGCGGCCAACGCCGCCGAGCCCGCCGCCGCTGCGAGCGCGTGCGTCACCCTGAGCGCCGATCAGCAGATCGTGCGTGCCAATGCCGATCGCGACGTGCTGCTGCGCAACGGCGACCAGCACTACATCGTGCGTTTCAACAACAGCTGCAACAGCGCCGCGCTGTCGCCCAAGCTGGAATTCGTCACCCCCGACCGGGCCGGCGAGCTGTGCAGCGGCGGCATCAGCAGCCTGCGCACCAAATCGCAGAAGTGCGGCATAAGCGATGTGGAGTCGATCACGGCCAAGGAGTTCGCCACGCGCGCACGGGCGCGACGCTGAGCACGTGATGGCTGGCAATGAAAAAGCCCCTTTCGGGGCTTTTTCAACGACTGCATCCACGTTACCCGGCGATCACTCCACCGTGGCAGGCAGACGCCGTTCCGGCTCGGCCTGGGCTTCCACGAACAACGCGTCGTCGCGGACATCGATGCTCACCCGGCCACCGTTGACCAGCTTGCCGAACAGCAACTCGTCGGCCAGCGGGCGCTTGACCTTGTCCTGGATCACGCGCGCCATCGGGCGGGCGCCCATCAGCGGGTCGAAGCCGTGGCGGGCCAGCCAGTCGCGCGCGGTCGGGGTCGCCGACAGGCTGACGTGCTTTTCCTGCAACAGCATTTCCAGCTCGATCAGGAACTTGTCCACCACCCGCAGGATGTGCTCGAAGCCCAGTGGCTGGAACTGCACCACCGCATCGAGGCGGTTGCGGAATTCCGGCGTGAAGCTCTTGCGCAGGATCTCCATCGCGTCGGTGGCATGGTCCTGGCGGGTGAAGCCGATCGAACGTCGCGAGGCCTGGGCCGCGCCGGCGTTGGTGGTCATCACCAGCACCACGTTCTTGAAGTTGGCTTCGCGCCCGTTGGTATCGGTGAGCACGCCACGGTCCATGACCTGCAGCAGGATGTTGAAGATGTCCGGGTGGGCTTTTTCCACCTCGTCCAGCAGCAGCACGCAGTGCGGGGTCTTGACGATCTTTTCGGTAAGCAGGCCGCCCTGGTCGAAGCCGACATAGCCCGGGGGCGCACCGATCAACCGACTGATCGAGTGCGGCTCCATGTACTCGCTCATGTCGAAGCGGACCAGCTCGATGCCCAGCTGCAGCGCAAGCTGCTTGGTCACTTCGGTCTTGCCGACACCGGTGGGGCCGGCGAACAGGAAGTTGCCGATCGGCTTTTCCGGGTTGGCCAGGCCCGAGCGGGCCAGCTTGATCGCCGAGGACAGGGTCTCGATGGCCGGATCCTGGCCGAAGATCACCATCTTGAGGTTGCGCTCCAGATGCTGGAGCACGTCCTTGTCGGTGGCACTGACCTGCTTGGCCGGAATCCGCGCCATCTTGGCGACGATGGTCTCGATCTCCTCGATGTCGATCAGTTCCTTGCGCTCGCCCTCGGGCAGCAGCCGCTGGCGCGCACCGGCCTCGTCGATCACGTCGATCGCCTTGTCCGGCAGCAGCCGGTCGCCGATATGCTTCACCGACAGGTCCACCGCCGCCTGCAGCGCGTCATCGGCGTAGGTCACGCCGTGGTGCGCTTCGTAGCGGGGCTTGAGGCCCTGCAGGATCTCGTAGGTTTCGCCCACGGTGGGCTCGACGATATCGATCTTCTGGAAGCGCCGCGCCAGCGCGCGGTCCTTCTCGAAGATGCCGCGGTATTCCTGGAAGGTGGTCGAGCCGATGCAGCGCAGCTCGCCCGACGCCAGCGCCGGCTTGATCAGGTTGGAGGCGTCCATGGTGCCGCCCGAGGCCGAGCCGGCACCGATGATGGTGTGGATCTCATCGATGAACAGCACCGCATTGGGCATCTTCTTCAGCGCGGTGAGCACGCCCTTGAGGCGCTTCTCGAAATCGCCGCGGTACTTGGTGCCGGCCACCAGCGCGCCCAGGTCGAGCGAGTAGATGATGGCATCGGCCAGCACATCGGGCACCGAGCCTTCGACGATACGCTTGGCCAGGCCTTCGGCGATGGCGGTCTTGCCCACGCCGGCTTCGCCCACGTAGAGCGGGTTGTTCTTGCGGCGGCGGCACAGCACCTGGATGGTCCGCTCGATCTCATCGCTGCGGCCGACCAGCGGGTCGATCCGGCCATTGCGGGCCGCTTCGTTGAGGTTGCTGGCGAACTCGGCCAGCGCGTCGCCCTTGCCCTCGCCTTCGCCACCCTCGGCACGCCCTTCACCGTCGGCGGCCGGCGGCACTTCGCCGTCCTCGCCCAGCTTGGCGATGCCATGGGACAGGTAATTGACGATATCCAGCCGGGTCACGTCCTGCTGGTTGAGGTAATACACCGCGTGGGAGTCCTTCTCGCCGAAGATGGCGACCAGCACGTTGGCGCCGGTGACCTCCTTCTTGCCCGAGGACTGCACGTGGTACACGGCCCGCTGCAGCACGCGCTGGAAGCCCAGCGTGGGCTGGGTATCGCGGCCGTCGTCTTCGGCCAGGCGCGAGACCGAGGCCTCGATGGCCTGCTCCAGCTCCTGGCGCAGGCGTTCGGCGTCCGCCCCGCAGGCCTTGAGCACGGCTTGGGCGGACGGGTTGTCGAGCAGTGCCAGCAGCAGGTGTTCCACCGTCATGAACTCATGCCGGGCCTCACGGGCGCGCTTGTAGCACTGACCGATGGTGTGTTCGAGGTCTTTACTGAACATGTTCTACTCCGGCGGCAGGTGGAAACAATATGCGGCCTTGCTGCGCAATTTCCATCACCCTAGCGGATCGGTGCGTTCAGACGGCGTTAGCAGTCCGACCACCGCTCACCGATTCCCCAGGCCATTCCAGCGACTCCATCATGCCCGAACCCACCTCACGACATGGCAGCTCGCCCGTGATGGCGATGTCATCACCACGCCGCGCGGCCAACTGTACCCGGTCCGCCTCCCCGACGGCAGCGCCGCCATGTTGAAGGTGAGCACGGATGCCGAGGAGCGCAACGGCCACCGGCTGCTGCGCTGGTGGGACGGCGACGGGGCCGCGCGCGTGCTGGCGCACGACGGCCCGGCGCTGCTGATGGAGCGGGCCGTGCCGGGTGATTGCCTGCGCGACATGTCGATCCAGGGCCGGGATGCGCAAGCCACCGCGATCCTGTGCGGGGTGCTGGAACGCCTGCATCGGCCCCGGGGCGCGCCGCCGGACGGGCTGCTGGACTTGAACCGGTGGTTCAGCGATCTGCTGACGCCGCCGATCGCGCTGTCGCCACTGCTGGAACAGTGCAGATCATTGGCGATGACGGCGCTGGAGGCACAGATCGAGGCGAGGCCGCTGCATGGCGACCTGCATCACGACAACGTGCTGGATTTTGGCGCACGCGGCTGGCTGGCGATCGACCCGAAACGGGTCCAGGGCGACCGTGCCTTCGACTACACGGTGCTGTTCACCAACCCGGATGTGTGCGGACCGGGCATCCACGTGGCCACTGACGAGGCCGTGTTCGAGCAGCGGCTGCAACAGGTCTGCGCACGGGCCGGGCTGGAGCGCCCGCGCCTGCTGCGTTGGATCGCGGCCAGCGCCGGGCTCTCGGCGGTGTGGTTCCTGGCCGATGGGGGTGCCGCGCCGGTGAATCTGGCCGTGGCGGCCATGGCTGTGCAGCGGCTGGCCGAGGCGAGCGGTTAGCCGCTGGTCTTTTCCATCGTGCACAGCAGCGGATGCTGGTTCATGCGCGAGAATTCGTTGACCTGGGCGACCTTCGACTCGGCGACCTCACGGGTGAACACCCCGCACACGCCGCGACCGCGGGTGTGTACGTGGAGCATCACCTGGGTGGCCTTGTCCAGGTCCATGGCGAAGAAGCTCTGCAGGACGGTCACCACGAAATCCATCGGGGTGTAGTCGTCATTCAACAGCATCACCTGGTAGAACGGCGGCGGTGCCACCTCCGGCCGGGCCGGTTCCAGCATGACGCCGTGATCGTGGTGGGGTTCTTGGGAAGGCTCTCGTGGCATCGGTCCATTATAGCGGGAATGGACGTTGCCCCTGTGGCCCTTCACAATCCCCCTATCCATCTCCACATTCACAGGGATTTCATGAAAAGGATCGTCACCGCGCTGTTGTTGACCGCCACGGTGTTTGGCGCGCACGCAGCCGAAGCCGACAAGGCCGTCGGCCGGGTGCTCAAGCAGCTGGACTACCCCTACGAGATCGACGAGGACGGCGACTACAAGCTGGTCTTCGACGCCGGCGATGACCGCACCCAACTGGTGTTCGTCCGCTCGACGGTGGAAGAATTCGGCACCCAGAAGATCCGCGAGATCTGGTCTCCGGGCTATAACTCGCCGGGCAAGCAGTTCCCGGCTGCGGTGGCCAACCGCCTGCTGGAAGACTCGCAGGACGCCAAGCTGGGCGGCTGGGTGAAGCAGGACCAGCTGGCCATGTTCGTGGTCAAGGTGGACGCCAATGCCAGCGCCGCTGCGCTGAGCGACGCCATCGATGCGGCCATGCGTACCGCCGATGCAATGGAAAACGAACTGACCGAGACGGACGAATACTGAGTGAATGCCGTGCAGCACCCGCGCTGGACGCCGCATGTCACCGTTGCCACCGTGGTGGTGCGTGACGGGCACCTGTTGCTGGTGGAAGAGCGCATCGACGGCCGCGACGTGCTGAACCAGCCGGCCGGCCACCTCGAGCCGGGCGAAAGCCTGGCCGCCGCGGCGGTGCGCGAAACCCTGGAGGAGACCGGCTGGCAGGTGCGGCTGAGCGCCTTCATCGGCGTCTACCAGTGGACCGCCCCGGACGGCACCGCATTCCTGCGTTTTGCCTATGCCGCCGAGCCGGTCAGCCATGATCCGGCCCGTCCGCTGGACGAGGGGATCCTGCGCGCGGTGTGGCTGAGCCCGGCCGAACTGCAGGCCGAGCACGCACGCCTGCGCAGCCCGCTGGTCTGGGAGGTGGTCGTCGACTACCTCGGCGGACAGCGCCACCCGCTGTCGATCGTGCGGGAGACTGAGTACCCCCCCCACGGGTGATGGTGGGCGTGTCCGGCGGCGTGGATTCGTCGGTGGCAGCCTGGCGGCTGGTCCAGCAG
>NZ_JBFULB010000183.1:0-7584 GCF_056400545.1 Stenotrophomonas sp. P5_A8
AAAAGGGCCGCCTGGTGATCTTCGCCGCCGGCGTCGGCAGCCCGTTCTTCACCACCGACTCGGGCGCGGCCCTGCGCGCGATCGAAATCGGCGCGGACCTGCTGCTGAAGGCGACCAAGGTCGACGGCGTCTACGACAAGGACCCCAACAAGTACAGTGATGCGGTCCGCTTCGACAGCCTGACCTACGACGAAGTGATCCGTCGCGGCCTGGAAGTGATGGACACCGCCGCCTTTGCCCTGGCACGCGACAGCGACCTGCCGCTGCGCGTGTTCGACATGGGCCAGCCGGGCGAACTGCTGAAGATCCTGCACGGCGAAAACATCGGTACGCTGGTCAAGGGCCGCGACCAGGCTGCCTGAACGAGGCACGCGCCGCTCCCCCGTGGAGCGGCCGCTGGCGGCGTCGATAAGGCGGCCAGACCCCTTATTCGCCTATAATCGCCCGATTACCGGTTAGATCCAGGATTCGGGCGATGCTCAACGAAATCAAGCAGGACGCGCAGACGCGCATGGCAAAGAGCATCGATGCTCTGAAGCACACCCTCACCTCCATCCGCACCGGCCGTGCGTCCCCGGCCCTGCTGGACCGTATCACCGTCAAGGCCTACGGCACCGACACCCCCCTGAACCAGGTGGCCTCGATCAGCGTCTCCGAAGGCCACTCGCTGGTCATCACCCTGTTCGACAAGGGCATGATCAAGGACGTCGAGAAGGCGATCTACGCCTCCGACCTCGGCCTGACCCCGAACGTGGCCGGCACCGTCATCCGCCTGAACTTGCCGCCGCCGACCGAAGAGCGCCGCAAGGAGCTGGGCAAGCAGGTGCAGAAGGAAGGCGAAGGCGCCAAGATCGCCATCCGCAACATCCGCCAGGACGCCAACAAGGCGATCGCCGCGCTGATCAAGGACAAGGCGATCAGCGAAGACGACAAGAAGCGCGGCGAAGACGACATCCAGAAGCTGACCGACAAGTCCATCAAGGATGTCGATAGCGTCGTGGCCGAGAAAGAAAAGGAACTGATGGCGGTCTGAGCCCCATGTCCCAGGCCCCGACCACCAGCACCCCCGCGCCGATCCCGCGCCACGTTGCCATCATCATGGATGGCAACGGGCGCTGGGCGCAGAAGCGACGCCGTCCGCGCGTGATCGGCCATCGTGCCGGCGCGCGGGCGGTCAACCGCACCATCGATTTCTGCCTGGAGCGTGGCGTCGCCGCGCTGACCCTGTTCGCCTTTTCCAGTGAAAACTGGGGCCGGCCGCAGGAGGAAGTCGATGCGCTGATGAAACTGTTCCTCAATGCCCTCGACCGCGAAGTGGACGAGCTGCATCGGCGTGGCGTGCGCGTGCGCTTCATCGGCGAACGCGAGCGCTTTGGCGCCGGGCTGGTCAGCCGCATGCAGCTGGCCGAACAACGCACCGCCGACAACCGCGCGATGACCCTGAGCATTGCCGCCAGCTACGGCGGCCGCCAGGACATCGCCCGCGCCGCGCGCGAACTGGCCGCCGAGGTTGCCGCCGGCCGACTGCTGCCCGAACAGATCGACGAAGCGATGCTGTCCAGCCGGGTCGCCCTGGCCGACCTGCCACCGCCGGACCTGTTCATCCGCACCGGCGGCGATACCCGTATCAGCAATTTCCTGCTGTGGCAGCTGGCCTACACCGAACTGTGGTTCACCGACGTGCTGTGGCCCGAGTTCGACGCCGCCGTCCTGCAGCAGGCGCTCGACGCCTACGCCGCACGTGAGCGCCGCTTCGGCCTGACCAGCGCCCAGATCGCCGCCCTGGCCACCGAGAGCTCCACCCCATGACCAAAACCCGAGTCATCGCCGCGCTGATCATGGCGCCGGTCGCCATCCTCGCCATCCTCATGCTGCCTACCCAGTGGCTGGCCGCCGCCGCCGCCGCCGTGTTCCTGATCGGGCTGTGGGAATGGCTGAAGCTGGCCGACGTGGACGACACCCTCGCCCGCACCGTGCTGCTGGTCCTGAACCTGCTGCTGATGGTGCTGATGGTGTGGGCCGGCGACGGCTCGCTGGTGCTGTACCAGATCGCGGCGCTGGTCGGCATCGGCTGGTGGCTGATGGCCCTGCTGTGGCTGCGTTTCTTCACCTTCGGGGCCAGCCCGAGCAGCCCGGCGCGTGCGCTCAAGCTGCTGGCCGGAACCCTGGCGATCGTCCCGGCGTGGGCCTCGCTGGTGCTCATCCATGCCACCGGCGAGAACGGCCATCTGTGGCTGCTGACCGCGCTGGCGGTGGTGTGGGCCGCCGATTCAGGTGCCTACTTCGCCGGCCGCACCTTCGGCCGCACCAAGCTGGCGCCCCGGATCAGCCCCAACAAGACCTGGGAAGGCCTGGGCGGCGGCATGGTCGCCGGCCTGATCGTGGCGCTGGGCTTCGGCTGGCTCGCCGGTGTCGACAGCGGCCACGTGGTCGGCCTGATCGTCACCGCCGTGGTCACCGTGTTCGCCTCGGTGCTGGGCGACCTGTACGAGAGCCTGATCAAGCGCCACGCCGGCGCCAAGGACTCGGGCCACATCATTCCCGGCCACGGCGGCGTGCTGGACCGCATCGACGGCGTCCTTGCCGCGCTGCCGGTGTTCGCGCTGGGCAAGGAAATTTTCGGATTCTGATCATGGATGCTGTCAACCGCCCCCGCCGGGTCGCCGTGTTCGGCGCCACCGGCTCGATCGGCGCATCCGCGCTGGATGTGATCGCGCGCCATCCGGACCGCTACCAGGTCACCGTCCTGGCCGCCGGCCGCCAGGTGCAGGCGCTGGTCGCGCTGTGCGCCGCGCATCGGCCCGCGCATGCGGTGATCGCCGACGAAGTGCTGTTCGCCGCGCTGCGCGATGGCCTGCGCGACGCCGGCCTGGCCACCCAGGCCCATGCCGGCGCGGCCGCGCTGGATGCGCTGGCTGCCAGCGACCAGTGCGACACCCTGGTGGCGGCGATCGTGGGCGCGGCGGGACTGTCCTCAACCCTGGCCGCAGCCGCGGCCGGCAAACGCATCCTGCTGGCCAACAAGGAATCGCTGGTGCTGGCCGGCGAACTGCTGATGCGCCAGGCCGCCGCCGGCGGCGCCGAAATCATCCCGATCGACAGCGAACACAGCGCGATCTTCCAGTGCCTGCGTTCGCGCGATGCCAGCCTCGAGGGCGCCGGTGTACGCCGGATCCTGCTGACCGCCTCGGGCGGTCCGTTCCGTGGCCGCAGCCGCGCGCAGCTGGCCGAGGTCACCCCGGCGCAGGCCGTGGCCCACCCGAAGTGGTCGATGGGCCCGAAGATCTCGGTCGATTCGGCGACGTTGATGAACAAGGGCCTGGAAGTCATCGAGGCCCACCACCTGTTCAACGTCCCCGGCGCGCGCATCGAGGTGCTGGTGCATCCGCAGAGCCTGGTGCACTCGCTGGTCGAGTTCATCGACGGCTCCACCCTGGCCCAGCTGGGCCTGCCCGACATGCGCACCACCCTGGCCGTGGGCCTGGGCTGGCCGCAGCGGATCGACTCGGGCGTCGGCGGACTGGACCTGCTGACCCAGGGCCGGCTCGATTTCGAGGCGCCCGACAATGACGCTTTTCCCTGTCTGGGCCTGGCCTGGCAGGCGATGGCCGCCGGCGGCACGGCGCCGGCCATCCTCAATGCCGCCAATGAAGTGGCGGTTTCAGCGTTTCTTCAGGGTCAGGTCGCTTTCCTTGCCATTCCGGCGCTGGTGGCTAACGCTCTTTCAACACTGTCGGTCGAGTCCGCCGATACACTTGAGGTCCTGCTGGCCGCCGACCAGCGTGCCCGCCTGATCACCCAGACCGCCATCGACCACGCCTGAATGCCCTTCCCGCCGTCCTCCAGCACTGTTCACCATGGGTGAGTTCATCGGATCTGTCTGGTGGATGATCGTCAGCCTTGGCGTGCTGGTGACGTTTCACGAGTTCGGCCATTACTGGGTGGCCCGCCGCTGCGGGGTGAAGGTGCTGCGCTTCTCGGTCGGCTTCGGCCGACCGCTGTGGATGCGCCGCAACCGCGACGGCACCGAGTTCGCGATCGCCGCGATTCCGCTCGGCGGCTACGTGAAGATGCTCGACGAGCGCGAGGTCGAGGTACACCCGCACGAGCGCGGCCTGGCCTTCAACCACAAGACCGTCTGGCAACGCATCGCCATCGTCGCCGCCGGCCCGATCGCCAACCTGCTGCTGTGCATCGCCCTGCTCTGGGCGATGTTCGTGCTCGGCCGCCAGGACTATTCAGCCACCATCGGCCGCACCACCGGCATGGCCCAGGCCGCCGGGCTGCAGGCCGGCGACCGCGTGCTGAGCGTGGATGGCCGCGCGGTGGCCACCGCCGGTGAAGCCAGCATGGCCCTCACCACCGCCGCCATGGACCGCCACGACGCCCGCGTCGAGGTGCTCGACAGCCTGGACCAGACCCGTACTCGCAGCCTGCCGCTGTCGCAGCTGCCGACCGGCTTCAACGAGCGCCAGGTGCTGTCGCTGGCCGGCGTGGGCTGGCTGTCCTCGCTGCAACCGGCGCAGGTGGACAAGGTCCTGCCCGATTCCGCCGCGCAGGGCGTGGTGATGCCCGGCGACCTGATCGTGGCCATCGACGGCCAGCGCATCGACGGGGCCGACCAGGTGCCGGCGCAGATCCGTGCGCTGGGCCAGCGCGGCGGCCCCGGCATGATCGAAGTCCAGCGCGGCGGCGAACGCCTGGCCCTGGAGCTGACCCCACGCCAGGGCAAGGACGCACAGGGCGCGCCGGTCTGGCAGATCGGGATCGGCTTTGCCCAGCCCAGCGCCCCGGTCTATGACGCCAAGCTGCAGTATGGTCCGCTGGCCGCGGTACCGGTGGCGCTGCGCGAAACGGCGCGGATGGCCGGCGACTCGCTGGGCATGATGCGCCGCATCGTGACCGGCAACGCCTCACTGCAGAACATTTCCGGCCCGGTCACCATTGCCCGGGTGGCCAATGTCTCGGCCCAGCGCGGGGCGGACTGGTTCCTGTATTTCCTGGCCCTGCTGTCGCTGAGCCTGTGCATCATCAACCTGTTGCCCATCCCCATCTTGGACGGCGGGCACCTGCTGTATTACCTTATTGAGTTGGTCAAGGGCAGCCCGCTTAGCGAGCGTGCCATGGCCGCCGGGCAGTATGTGGGCCTGGCGCTGCTGGCCGGGCTGATGGGACTGGCGTTCTACAACGACATCCTCAGCCTGCCGCTGCGATGAACTTTTTCCCTTTTGTCGTCGTCTTATGCGCCGGCATCCCGCAACATTGCATTCGACTCCAACCGGACGTGACATGACGCGACTCCCCAATCGCCGCCTGCTTGCCCTCGCACTCGCCGCCGGTTTCGGCGCGCCCGCCCTGGCCCAGGCAGCCGAGCCCTTCACCGTCAGCGACATCCGTGTCGATGGTCTGCAGCGCATCACCTCCGGTACCGTGTTCACCTACCTGCCGGTGGAACGTGGCGAGACGCTGACCGACAGCAAGGTCGGCGAGAGCATCCGTGCCCTGTACAAGACCGGCTTCTTCGAAGACGTCCAGATCGACCGCCAGGGCAACATCCTGGTCGTCACGGTCAAGGAACGCCCGGCGATCAACAAGTTGACCGTCACCGGCAACAAGGACATCAAGAGCGACCAGCTGCTCAAGGGTCTGAGCGACATCGGCCTGACCGAGGGCGGCACCTTCGACCGCTTGAGCCTGGACCGGGTGACCCAGGAACTTCGCCGCCAGTACAACGACCGTGGCAAGTACAACGTCGACATCACCCCGACGGTGAGCCCGCTGGACCGCAATCGCGTGGACATCACCATCGCGATCAAGGAAGGCAAGGCCGCCAAGATCCAGCACGTCAACCTGGTGGGCACCGAGAAGTTCGCCGCCAAGGACATCCTGGAAACCTGGGAATCCAAGGAGCACAACTGGGCCTCGTGGTACCGCCGCGATGACCAGTACTCCAAGGAAAAGCTGTCCGGCGACCTCGAAAAGCTGAACGGCTGGTACCTGGACCGCGGCTACGTGGACTTCAGCATCGACTCCACCCAGGTCTCGATCAGCCCCGACAAGCGCGACATGTTCATCACCGCCGGCGTGACCGAGGGTGAGCAGTACAAGATTTCCGACATCAAGGTCACCGGCGACACCATCCTGCCGCAGGCCGATGTCGAGCGCATGGTGATCCAGAAGTCCGGCGACACGTTCTCGCGCGCGCTGCTGGAGTTCAGCTCCGATGCGATCACCAATTCGCTGTCCAACATCGGTTACGCCTTCGCCAAGGTCAACCCGATCCCGACCAGCAACCGCGCCGAGCAGACCGTTGCGATCAACATGCAGGTCGTTCCCGGCCCGCGTGTGTCGGTGCGCCGCATCATCTTCAAGGGCAACACCCGCACCTCCGACGAAGTGCTCCGTCGTGAAATGCGCCAGTTCGAAAACAGCTGGTACTCGCAGGCGGCCATCGACCGTTCCAAGATCCGCTTGCAGCGTCTGGGTTACTTCGAGTCGGTCGACGTCGAAACGCCGCCGGTCACCGGCAGCAATGACCAGGTCGACGTGGTCTACAACGTCAAGGAAACCACCTCGGGCAGCTTCGTGTTCGGCCTGGGCTATTCGCAGTCCTACGGCATGACCACCTCGGTGCAGCTGTCGCAGAACAACTTCCTCGGCGGCGGCAACCGCGTGTCGGTGGAAGCGTCGCGCAGCAGCTACCTGCAGCGTTACGGCTTCAGCTACACCAACCCGTACTTCACCGATGACGGCGTCTCGCTGGGCTACAACCTGTCCTGGCGCGAGCTGGACTACTCCGACTTCAACACCGCGCAGTACAACAGCACCAACGGTGCCGCGCAGGTGGTGTTCGGCGTGCCGATCACCGAGAACGACACCGTCTCGCTGATGGTGGGCATCGACAGCAACCAGATCACGACGTACGAAGGCTCGACTCCGGCGTCGATCATCGATTACATCAACGCCGTCGGCCGCAAGACGTTCCACTCCTGGCGCAGCGAGCTGGGCTGGGCACGTGATACCCGCAACGACTACTTCATGCCCACCCGCGGTACCTACCAGCGTGTCGGCCTGGAAACCACCCTGCCCGGCTCGACCGTCGAGTACTACAAGCTGAACTACCAGTTCTCCAAGTACTGGCCGATCATCCCGTCGCTGGTCATCAACACCCGCGCTGAAATCGGCTACGGCGACAGCTATGGCAAGGACATGTCCGCCGTGGTCACCGAGCCGGACGGCACTACCCGCGTAGTGACCGCCTCGGGCCTGCCGTTCTTCGAGAACTTCTACGCCGGCGGTACCAACTCGGTGCGTGGCTTCGAAGACAACACCCTGGGCCCGCGCGAAGTGACCCGGGGCTACCCGAACGGCCAGCCGCTGGGTGGTTCGCTGAAGACCGTCGGCTCGGTGGAAGCGTACTTCCCGCGTCTGTTCGACAGCCCGTCGGCGCGCATCTCGGCCTTCGTCGACTTCGGTAACGTGTACAACGGCGTGGACAACTTCAAGGCCAACGAGCTGCGCGTGTCCACCGGTGTGGCCCTGCTGTGGCGCGCCCCGGTCGGTCCGATCTCGATCAGCTACGCC
>NZ_JBFULB010000184.1:0-7579 GCF_056400545.1 Stenotrophomonas sp. P5_A8
CGGTAGCACGGCCAGCCGGGCATGGCCCGGCTCTACCGCCTGCGATCGTTGCCGCGCTGCGCGCGGCTAGCCGGGCATGGCCCGGCTCTACCCGCCTGCGATCATTGCCGCGCTGCGCGCGGCCAGCCGGGCATGGCCCGGCTCTACCCGGTTGATGGCGCGGGATAGTTCCTTCCCGCGCGCGCGGGGCGGAAATACCCGGCCTGCTGGTAAAACGCGGCATCCTGGCCTGCATGCCAGCCGGGGATGCCCATCAGCGGGAGCGGCCGCAGCTCCAGTGGATCGCTGAGGAGGCGTCCGCGCTCGATCAGCGCCGCCACCTGCGCGACAGCGCGCGCGTCATCATCGCCCTGCACCACCACACCTTTGCCTACCAGCAGCCGCCCGGGCGACAGCGCCTGTTCCATCAACGCATGGCCGATCACGGCCGCCACCGCGATGTCGCCCTCGCGCCATGCGCCTGCCCCGTCGACGAACAGCGCCGACCAGTCATGCCGGTCCCATGCCTCCAGCAGCGCCGGATCGCGCACGCGCACGATCACGCCGGTTTCGTCGAACTGGGTCAGCGCCGCCTGCGCACGGTTGCGCTGCCCGGAAGGCATCGCCGCGATGTGGCGGCACTGCTGCTTGTTGAGGGCCTGCTTGATGGCCGGGTAGCGCGCCCAGATCAGGGCGTTGAACAGGTCGTGCCAGTTGTCCGCACGCGTGGCGATCTGGCCACGTTCGGCAATGCGCACTTCGTAATGCAGGCCGTCGGCCAGCAATGCCGCGTCCTGTTCGACCAGATGCCGGTGCGGCAGGCAGAGGCGTGCGTCGAGCATCCGGACGCTCGGCCAGTCGGCCGCCGTCAGCAGATCCTGGACCTCGCGCAGCCCTGCGTAGAGCGGCTGCGCGAAGCACATCGCGTCCACCGCAGCACGCGGCGGCGCGACGAAGCGGCGGCGACCGCCGGTCTCGGCGGACGCCGCGGCGGTCACAACACCTGCAGGTCGAACGGCTTGCGCGCGCCGGCAACGATGATCGCGTCACCGAACAGATCGTGGTCGTCGCTCTCGGTGATGTCGACATCGACGAACTGACCCACGCGCAGCTTGGCCTCTTCGGCGTTCTGGATATGCACCAGCCCGTCGATTTCCGGCGCGTCGGCCTTGGAGCGGGCCACCGCGATGCCGTCCTCGATCGCATCGACCAGGCACTGCTGCACGCTGCCGATCTTGGATTCCAGGCGCGCGGCGGAGATCTCCGCCTGGCGTTCCATGAAGCGGGCCAGTCGCTCCTGCTTCACTTCCTCAGGCACCGCACCGGGCAGGTCGTTGGCGGTGGCGCCGGTGACCGGCGAGTAGGCGAACGCGCCGACGCGGTCCAGCTGCGCCTCGTCCAGGAACGCCAGCAGCTCTTCGAACTCGGCATCGGTCTCACCGGGGAAGCCGACGATGAAGGTCGATCGCACGGTGATGTCCGGGCACAGCTGGCGCCAGCGCTGCACGCGCTCCAGGGTCTTGTCGACCGCACCGGGGCGCTTCATCAGCTTGAGGATGCGCGGGCTGGCGTGCTGGAACGGAATGTCCAGGTACGRCAGTATCCGGTTTTCGGCCATCAGCGGCACGATCTCATCCACGTGCGGGTACGGGTAGACGTAATGCATGCGGGTCCAGGCATCCAGTTCGGACAGGCCTTCGCACAGCGCCTTCAGCCGTGTCTGGTAGGCCTTGTCGCGCCACATGCGCTCGGCATATTTCACATCCACGCCATAGGCCGAGGTGTCCTGCGACACCACCAGCAGTTCCTTCACCCCACCGCGCACCAGCCGCTCGGCTTCGCGCAGCACCTCATCGACCGGACGCGAGACCAGCTTGCCGCGCATCGAGGGAATGATGCAGAAGCTGCACTTGTGGTTGCAGCCTTCGGAAATTTTCAGGTAGGCGTAGTGGCGCGGGGTCAGCTTGATGCCGTAGTCGGGCACCAGGTCCACGAACGGATCGTGCTTGGGCGGCAGCGCGGCATGCACGGCTTCCATCACGCTCAGGTAGTCCTGCGGGCCAGACACGGCCAGCACGTTCGGATAGGCCTCGCGGATCTGCTCCGGACGCTTGCCCAGGCAGCCGGTGACGATCACCTTGCCGTTGGCGTTCATCGCCTCGCCGATCGCGTCCAGCGACTCGGTCACGGCCGAATCGATGAAGCCGCAGGTGTTGACCACCACCACATCGGCCGAATCGTAGGAGGGCACGATGTCGTAGCCCTCGGACCGCAGCTGGGTGAGGATGCGCTCGGAATCGACGAGGGCCTTCGGGCAGCCAAGGCTGACGAAACCGACTTTGGGGTTCAGCTGGGACATGGAATCGCGGGACTCTGGGGGCCTGGGCCCATGCCGGAATGGCGTGGGGACCTGGGGCCGGAAACGGCGGCAAGTATACCGGCGTTGCGGGCCACGCCCTGAATCGCGTTCGGCCGATGCCGCCAGATCCGGCACCGCCCCTGACATCGCGCTAACCCGCCGGGACCGGATAATGAACGCATGAACCAACAGGAGTCCTGCATCATGGGTGAGTGGGTCACGCTCGATACGCATCACGGTCCGGTCCGCGCCTGGCAGGCCACCCCGGACGGCAAGCCTCGCGGCGGGCTGGTGGTCATCCAGGAGATCTTCGGGGTCAACCCGCACGTGCGCGAGGTCGCCGAAGGCTTTGCCGCCGCCGGTTACGCGGTGCTGGCGCCGTCGTTCTTCGATCTCATCGACGGGGTGGACGCCGATCCGGACGCCCTGCCCTACGACCCGGAGGGGGTGAAGCAGGGGCTGGAACGGGTCAATGCGCTGGGGGTGGAGAAGGCGCTGGAGATCGTCCGCGCCGCCGCGTCCCGGCTGGCGCCGGCCGGCAAGGTTGGCACCGTCGGCTATTGCTGGGGCGGCAGCATCGCCCTGCTCTCGGCGCTGCGACTGGGCCTGCCGTCGGTCAGCTACTACGGGGCGCGCAACGTGCAGTTCCTGGATGAGACGCCCAAGGCGCCGGTGATGTTCCACTTCGGCGCGCAGGACAAGAGCATTCCACCAGAAGCCATCGCCGCCCACCGCCAGAAGCTGCCGCAGATGCCGACGTTCGTGTACCCGGCCGACCATGGCTTCAACCGCAGCGTCGGACATGCGTATGATCCAGACAGCGCCGCCCTGGCGCTGAAACGCACCCTGGACTTCTTAGCGGAGCATCTTGGATGAGCGAGTTCGAACTGGATTCACGCCTGGCCACCGATAGCGTTCTGGTAGCAGAAGGGCCGTTGTCCCAAGTGCGGTTGATGAACGACGAGCGGTACCCGTGGTTGATCCTGGTGCCTCGATTGGCCGGCATCACCGAGTGGATCGACCTCGATGGCGATCAGCAGGACAAGCTGCGCACGGAGTTGAACCGGGCGTGCAAGGCGCTCAAGGGCACCGATGGCGTGGAGAAGATCAACATCGGGGCGCTGGGCAACATCGTGCGCCAGCTGCATTTCCACGTGATCGGCCGCCACGTCGGCGATCCGGCCTGGCCGGGACCGGTCTGGGGCCAGGGTCAGGCGCACCGTTACGATCCGGAGGTACTGACCCAACGTGTCGCGCTGTGGAAGGAACGGCTAGGATATTCGCCCCAGCCCTAACGGACCCTGCCCCTGATGCGTTCCAACCTCGTCGCTGCCATCGTCCTGATCCTCGTCGGCCTGTTCCTGCTGGCCAGCAATCTCGGTTGGACCAACATGAACATGGGGAAGCTGATCCTCACCTGGTGGCCGGTGGTGCTGGTGGCGGTGGGCATCGGGCTGCTGTTCGGCCGCGGCAAGTAGAGCGGACCGTTGGTCCGCTGCTTTTGGTCCGCTGCTTTCCGGTTACCCTGCCGCACTCGGACCAAGCCACAAAAAAGCGCGGAGTACTCCGCGCTTTTTTTGTGGTCGCCATCATTGATGGGTAACGGTAACCGCAGAGGCAGCCGACCAACGGTCGGCTCTACCAGGCCGGGACGCCGCAGCACGCCCGGGGATTGATCAGGTGCGCCGCGCCACCCGCGTGGTCATCAGGTCCGCGGCAGGGTGACGCCGGTCTGGCCCTGGTACTTGCCGCCGCGGTCCTTGTAGGAGGTCTCGCAGATATCGTCCTTGTCGGCCTGGAAGAACAGCATCTGGGCCACGCCTTCGTTGGCATAGATGCGCGCCGGCAGCGGCGTGGTGTTGCTGAATTCCAGGGTCACATGCCCTTCCCACTCCGGCTCCAGCGGCGTCACGTTGACGATGATCCCGCAGCGCGCATAGGTGCTCTTGCCCAGGCACACCACCAGGGTGTCGCGCGGGATGCGGAAGTACTCCACCGTGCGCGCCAGCGCAAAACTATTCGGCGGGATGATGCACTCGTCGCCCACGATATCCACGAAGCTGCCCGGGTCGAAGTGCTTGGGATCGACGATGGTGGAGTTGATGTTGGTGAACACCTTGAACTCGCGCGAGCAGCGCACGTCATAGCCGTAGCTGGAGGTGCCATAGCTGACGATGCGCTGGCCGTTGGCCTGCTTGACCTGGCCGGCTTCAAACGGCTCGATCATCGCCTGCTGTTCGGCCATCTGACGGATCCAGCGGTCACTCTTGATGCTCATGGGGGGTCCTGGGTGCGATAAGGAACGGCACCGCCAACGGGCGCCCGGGCCACGATTCTAAACAGCCACCCCGGCCGCGACCAGCGGCGACTGCCACCCGCTGCCCTGCCCCTGATGCGACAAGGCCCGGCAGTGCCGGGCCTTGTGCCGTGCCGACCACGATCGTGGCGGCAATGACTCAGATCAGCGAGGACAGGATCGGGATGCTGGCGCGCGGGCGCTTGGCCACTTCCTCGATCAGCCGCTGTGCGGCGTGCACGTAGGCCTGCGCAGCCAGCGATGCCGGCGCGGCAGCGGTAATCGGCGTGCCGGCATCGCCCTGCTCGCGGATGCCGATTTCCAACGGCAGCGAGCCCAGCAACGGCACCCCGTACTGCGCGGCCATGCGCTCACCGCCGCCCTCGCCGAACAGATGCTCCACCTGGCCGCAGTTGCTGCAGGTGTGCACGGCCATGTTCTCCACGATGCCCAGCACTGGCACCTCCACCTTCTCGAACATCTTCAGCGCCTTCCTCGCATCCAGCGTGGCGATGTCCTGCGGCGTGGTGACGATCACCGCACCGGCCAGCGGAATCTTCTGGGTGAGGGTCAGCTGGATGTCGCCGGTGCCCGGCGGCAGGTCGATCAGCAGGTAATCCAGATCGTCCCAGAGGGTGTCGTTGAAGAACTGCGTCATCGCCGAGGTGGCCATCGGACCGCGCCAGATCATCGGCGTCTCGTCCTCGATCAGGTAGCCGATCGACATGGTCTCCACGCCGAACGCGCGCATCGGCTCGATCGACTTGTTGTCCGGACTCTCCGGACGACCACTCAGGCCCAGCATCGCCGGCACGCTGGGGCCGTAGATGTCCGCGTCCAGCAGACCCACGCGCGCACCGAGGCTGGCCAGCGCCACCGCCAGGTTCACCGCCGTGGTGGACTTGCCCACCCCGCCCTTGCCCGAGCCGACCGCGATCACGTTGCGGATGCGCGGATGCGGGCTGAGACCCTTCTGCACCTGGCTGGCGTGGGGGCGACGCGTCTGGCTGCTGCTCACTGCATGACTCCGGGGAAAACGCATGGAACCGGTGACTATACAACCTTGTCCGACGCCGATCCCTGTTTGTGCCGCCCGCACAACGGTGCCGGTTGGCTGCACTCGGAGACGACCGTAGAGGGTGGTGGGCCCCTCTGACCAGCGCGCGCTGGTGACCGGTGACAGGGTTTTGAGCCGCGTTGACGGACCGCATCCAGGGATGGCGCTCGCACCTGAAACTGAATGAAAATCGAACGATTTTCATGTCCTCGTCAGAGGCAGGCCACGATTACTCGTCGAAATAATTTCAAATGAAACAAATATATCGTCTATCAATCAATCACTTGCGCCGAAAACGATCCTCTCAACCCTCCTTTGCCTACCCTGTCTCTATGACCTCTTGATGAATGCTTGACATCCAATGTTAAGCCCGTGTTAACCTCGCGTCATCGGCTTGTGAAGCTGATTGCGGGAGGGGCATAGATGCTCCAGTCCCGTTCCAAGGCACAGGGAGACGCCAGGGGTGCAATGCCGCYGGTGTTTTACGCAAACGCTAGTTCAAGGGGATCCAAACATGATGAATCGCAAGTCGCTCAGCCGGAATCCGCTGAGCTTCGCACTGGCTACGGCCGTGCTGTTCACCGCAGGCACGCCGGCCTTCGCCCAGAGCGCAGATCAGGTGCAGGGCAAGTCTGCCGAAAAGACCGCCGCCACCAATCTTGAAGCCGTCACCGTGACCGGCTCGCGCATCAGCCGCGACGTGTTCAACTCGGTGTCGCCGGTTCAGGTCATCACGCGTGAAGAGACCACCCTGGCGGGCTTCCAGTCGACCGCTGGCGTGCTGCAGAGCACCGGAATCACCGCTGGTTCGGCGCAGATCAACAATGCGTACGGCGGCTACGTCACCAACGGCGGCCCTGGCGCCAACACCGTGGGCCTGCGTGGCCTCGGCCCGACCCGCACCCTGATCCTGATGAACGGCCGCCGCATCGCACCGGCCGGTTCGCGTGGCTCGGTCGGCGCGACCGACCTGAACGTGCTGCCCGACGCCATCGTCGATCGCGTGGAAGTGCTGAAGGACGGCGCTTCGTCCGTCTACGGCTCCGACGCGGTCGCCGGCGTCATCAACATCATCACCAAGAGCAAGATCGACGGCGTTACCTTCGAAGCGCGCCAGACCGCCACCGATGGCGGCGGCGGTGAAGAGCGCCGCTATGCGATCGTTGCCGGCAAGACCGGCGCCTCCGGTCACATCTCCGGCTCGTATGAGTACTACAACCGCGACGCACTGAGCCTCAACGACCGCGACTGGACCCGTTGCAACACGGACTACCGCCGCGCTGCCAATGGCGGCCCGTGGGGCAGTGGTGACACCATCGATCCGCTGACCGGTCAGCCGAAGTGCTATCCGATCACCGGCACCGGCTCCAACGGCGTCACCATCAACACCATCGGTACCCAGAACCTGACCGGCGTTGCCGCCGCAGGGGCGCGGGGCACCACCTTCAACCGTTGGCGCCCGAATTCGGCGATCAGCACCGGCCTGGTCGGTTTCGAAGGCGTGGGCGGTGGCCAGACCACCAACAGCAACATCCGCGACACCTTCGATCCCCGCACGCTGAACCGCTCGCTGATCTCCGGCGCCGAGACCCATACCCTGTTCCTGCAGGGCGGCCTGGACCTGGGCGTGATGGGCGACGCCGAAGCGTACTTCGAACTGCTGGGCAGCCGCCGCGAATCCGATCAGATCGGGTATCGCCAGCTGTCGCTGGACTACCTGCGCGGCAGTCCGCTGATCCCGGCCAACCTGGCTTCGTCCAACTTCGGTGGCGGCGTGGGCGTGCGCGCCTTCATCGGCTACGGCAACGACAAGAGCTCGCAGAAGGTCGACTTCTTCAAGGGCACTGCCGGCCTGCGCGGCCACGTGACCTCGACCTGGGACTACGAC
>NZ_JBFULB010000185.1:0-7552 GCF_056400545.1 Stenotrophomonas sp. P5_A8
GGCCACGCCGGGCCGGGGCCAACCGGTGGGCATTACGCCGCAGCGCGACCAGTTCGGCCAGGCTGGGGCGCAGGCCGTCGCCGTCGGGGGCGCCTGCGGTGCTGTCCACGTCCGAAGCCATCGAGGTCAGGGCGCCGGCACGCGTGCCAGCAGCTCGGCCACCAGGCGATCGCCGTCCCAGCCTTCGGCGGTAGCTTCATAGCTGGGCAGCACGCGGTGGCGCAGGACGTCAGGGGCGACGCTGCGCACATCGTCGGGGGTGACGAAGTCGCGGCCGGCAAGCCAGGCGCGGGCACGCGCGCAGCGCTCCAGGGCGATCGAGCCGCGCGGGCTGGCCCCCCAGGCGATGCGTCTGGCCAGCGCGGGGTCGTAGCGGGCGGCGTCGCGCGAAGCCAGCACGATCTCGATGAGATAGCGTTCCAGCGCCGGCGCCATGTGCAGCGACAACACGGCCTTGCGCGCGGCGAACACATCTTCCAGTGGCATCCGCGGCGGCGCCGGTGGCGGCGGACCCAGTGCATCGCGCGCACGTTCCCGCGCCAAACGCAGGATCTCCGCCTCGGCATCGGAATCCGGGTAGCCGATGCGCACATGCATCAGGAAGCGGTCCAGCTGCGCTTCGGGCAGCGGGAAGGTGCCCTCCTGCTCGATCGGGTTCTGCGTGGCCATCACCAGGAACAACGCCGGCAGCGCGTAGGTGTGGCGGCCGACGGTGACCTGGCGCTCGCCCATTGCTTCCAGCAGCGCCGATTGCACCTTGGCCGGGGCACGGTTGATTTCGTCGGCCAGCAGGATGGGGTGGAAGATCGGGCCGGGGACGAACTCGAAGCGGCCTTCCTGCGGCCGCCAGATCTCGGTGCCGGTCAGATCGGCCGGCAACAGGTCCGGGGTGAACTGCACGCGCGAGAAATCCGCCTCCAGGCGCGCGGCCAGCGCGCGGATCGCGGTGGTTTTGGCCAAGCCTGGCGCGCCCTCGACCAGCAGATGGCCATCTGCCAGCAAGGCGGTCAGCAGGCGTTCGACCAGCGCGGCCTGGCCGACGATCTCGCCGGCCAACGCGTCGCGCAGCGCGCAGAAACCATCGTGCAGGCGATCATGGGCCTGCTCGGCGGCGGCGGGAGTATCGATCTCGGTGTCGGGCATGGGGGGAGGCAGGTTCATGGGATCCATGTGACCCACGCGACGTGCGTAAGGTTCCGCCCACATGATGGCAGGGCTGGCGCTGGATCGGGATCAAGATTGCCTGAACGCGATACTCGTAACGGCCGAAGCCACCTTACGGCGTACTCGGGGCCATCGTGCCTTTGTCGCCGGCAAAGATCGCGCTGCAATAAGGACCGGACATCGCAAATCGGCGACAGGTCTGCGGCCGGTCGTCATAGATACTGCAATTCATGCGCTCACGGTCCAGCGCCACGCACCATCCGTCCGCGCCCCCGGCCATCACGCGCAGGCCAGTCGGCAGCTCAGTGGTCAGGTGCGCCGGAACGCAGTCGGACGCCCCGAGCACCACGGTCAGCCGACAGCACTGCGCAGCGCAGCTGGAACAGTTGGCGGCTGCCATGGGGGTCACCTGCTTTTGCAATAAATCGCCGCCCAGCATAGCGCGGATTCCTTGCCGGGCTCCTAACCCTTGGCCAATCGCCCCAACCGGCACAGGCGAGCGTTCATTGATCGATTGCCCGTTCTACAGTGGGCCCTGAGCGTTCCTCAGGGACGTTGCAACATCTAAGCTTCCTGAACGCGAAAGGGCCGCACAAGGCGGCCCTTTCGCTGCAGGCAGGGCCGCGACCCTTAGTTGGTCTTGGACACGCGCAGCACCTTCGGGGTGACGAAGACCAGCAGTTCGGCCTTGTCCTTGTTGCGACTGCGCTTCTTGAACAGATTGCCAAGGAACGGCACGTCGCCCAGGAACGGTACCTTGTTGACGCTGTTGCGGTCGGTGAACTCGTACACGCCACCGATCACCACGGTCTGGCCGTCTTCCACCAGAACGGCGGTGTTGACCTCGCGGCGGTTGATGGTCGGGACTTCGCCGTAGCCTTCCAGGCGGATGTAGCTCTCCACCTCATCCTTCTTGACCGACATGTTCAAGAACACGCGGTTGTCGTTGGTGATGGTCGGGGTGACCTTCAGTTCCAGCACAACCTCCTTGAACTGGACGTTGGGCGTGGCGACACCGCCCGCGCCGCCGCCGCTGATGGTGACGTAGCCGATTTCCTTACCCTGCTTGATCGTCGCTTCGCGCTGGTTGGTGGTGACCACGCGCGGGTTGGAGATCACTTCGCCACGCGATTCCTCTTGCATGGCCGACAACTCCACGTCCAGCAGGTACCCCGCGTTTAGGATCGACAGCGCCAGTGAACCCGGATTGCTGGCCGCGGCCACCGGCAGGTTCCAGTTCAACTTGTTGGTGGTGATGGTGTTCGGGGCACGCACGGGAACCGCTCCGGCTCGGCCACCGGCATTCCAGTCAGCCAGCGCCTTGGCGTAGTCGTTATTGACCTTTGCCTGATCATTGATGTTGGCGTGGTTGTCATCGGTACTGCCACCGAAGAACACATTGTCACGGTTGCCGGTGATGCCGAACTTGGCACCCAGCTCACGGGCGAACGTATCGGTCGCAATCACGATCCGGCTTTCGATCAGCACCTGGTCGACCGGACGGTCGATCACGTTGATCAGCTCGCGCATGCGCGCCAGCTTCTTGGGGATGTCGCTGATCATCAGCGTATTGGTGCGCTCATCGGCGACGATGCGACCGCGCGAGGACAGGAACCCGCTGTCTTCCTGCGAGCTGTTGCCGCCACTGCCACCACTACCACCGCTACCACCACCACCACCGATACCCTTGGCTTCGGTCAGCGCTTTGAAGATCTGTGCGGCGTTGTGGTAGTTGATCTGGATGTAATCCGTCACCAGGTCTTCGCGGTTCTCGATTGCGATGCGCGCGTCTTCCTTGTCCTGCTCGAACTTGGCCAGCTCCGGCTGCGGGGCAACCCACACCACGCCACCATCGCGACGTTTGTCCAGACCCTTGGCGCGCAGCACGATGTCCAGGGCCTGATCCCACGGCACGTTGACCAGGCGCAGGGTGACGTTGCCTTCGACGCTGTCGGAGGCAACGATGTTCAAGTTGGATTCTTCGGCGATCAACTGCAGCACCGTGCGCACCGGCACGTCCTGGAAGTTGAAGGTCACCGGCTTGCCGCTGTACCCGCGCTGCGAAACAGCCGCAGCGGCTTGGGTCACCGTGGTGGCGTTCATCGCACCGGTGGCCGCTACCTGCTTGCGCGGGCTGATCTCCACCACGTACTCGTTGCCGGTCTGATAGGCCAGCGATTCGAAGGCGGTGTTGGTGTTGAGCACCAGCTGGGTGCCGCCGCCATATGGCTTGGGATCGATACGCTGCACCGGGGTAGCGAAGTCGGTCACGTTGATCGACTTCTGCAGGTTCTCCGGGAGGCGCACGTTGCCGACGTCGATGACCACGCTGTTGCCCTGCGTGCGCAGGTCCGGGTTGGCGCCCTTGCCGTCGAACTGCAGGATGAGGCGGCCAGCGCCGTCCTCACTGCGCTTGAAGTCGATCTTGGATACCGCCAGCGAGGCAGGCGCCGTGGCTGGCGCGACTGCGGTCGCCGCTGGCGTCGGTGCTGCTGCCGGCGTCGCCGCCAGCAACGTGCCATTGGCCACCATGAGCGCGACTCCCAGCGCGCACAGGTGGATCAGCTTCGGGCGCCGGTCGGGACGCTGCCGCATGGCATTGGAAAAGGTCATCGTGCTATCCCCATAATCATTATTGATCTTCAAGCGCAAGCGATGCAGGCCGTTCCAGCCAGCCGCCCGCGCCATCCGGCACCAGTTCAATCAGTTCGATCCGGTCTTCGAAGACCCCAGTCACGCGGCCATCGCTCTGCCCCAGATAAACGCCCGGACGCACCCGGTAGGTGACCTTGTCCGGCGCCATCACCAGCGATACCAGCGCGCCCCCCTTGCCGATCGAGCCGACCATGTCCAAGGCATCCAGCGGGAAGGCTTCCAGCGGCTCCTTGCGACGGTTCGGATCGGGACGAAGCCCCGAGCCGCCCTGCGGATTGGTCCAGGCGTCGGTGAACGGATCGCGCATCCCCTGCGCGGAGTATTCAAACGTTTCGAACTGCTGCATCACCGGCAGCGGCTCCAGGGGCGGCGCCGGACGTGCACGCACGTCCTCCACCCACTTGGTCAGGTTCGGCGCATCGCCGGGGGTACTGCTCACCCCACGCGCGCAGCCGGCCAGCAGAGCCAGCACCAGCAGACCACATACCCTCGCGGTCATCCCCAGGCTCATGGCGTACCTCCGGGCTTGGCACCGCTCTTGTCGGCGGCCGCCGCTTTCTCCTGCGCTTCCATTTCCAGCTCGTCAAGGTAACGGTAGGTCTTGACCGTACCGGACAGCTCCAGCGCGCCACTGCGCGCAGTGATACCGGTCTTGGGGTCTTTCGGCTTCAGGTTGATGTCGTGCATGGTCAGGATGACCACGCGCGGCAACGAGGCCACGCCGCTGACGAACGCGCCGAACTGGTGGTAGCTGCCCACCATGCGCAGCGCGATCGGCTTTTCGGCGTAGAACTCCTTGGGCTGCTCTGCACCGGGCTGGAAGAGCTCGTTGATCAGCCCGCTCGACAGCGCGGTCTGCGAGATGTCGATGATCAGGTCCGGCATTTCCGTCTTGCTGGGCAGCTGGCGCAGCATCTGCTGAAGTACCTGCTCCATCTGGGTTAGCTGCTGCTTGAGCGGCTCCAGATTGACTGCACGGCCCTGCTCTTTCTCAAAGTCGGCACGCAGTTGGACTTCCGTGCTTTCCAGCCCGGCAAGCTCATCGCGTTTGCCACTGATCAGCACGAACCAGGCAATGATCACGATGAACAGGGCCAGGAGCGCACAGAACACGACCTTGGCCTGCTGCGGCCAATTGCCGATGTTGTTGAAGTCCAGCTCTTTGACGTTGATCTTCTTGCTCATGCGGCCCCCTTCTGCGGCGTACTGGACGCAGCCGGCTGTGCGGGTGTGGCTGGCGGGGCGATCCGGCTGCCGGACGGTTTGGCGGCCGAGGGCGTTGCCGGTGCTGCGGACGGGTCGGTCGCCGGCTCGGTCGCCGCCGGGGCCGGCGACAACGGAGCCACCGCCGTCGCGGCCGGGTTCACCGCCGGCTCCGCAGGTGCCACCACGCTGCCATCCGGCGCAACGCCATTGACCGGCTCGCTCTGCGCCGGCAGGGTGACCTTGACCTCGAACATGTACGGCAAGGCGCTGATGTCAGAGACCGGACCGGTCGGGGCCTTGCCCTCATCCGGCTTCTTGGCCTCGATCACCGTCAGCTCAGGCTTGCTCATCCAGCCCGAGCTTTCCAGATTGCGCATGTACGCGCTGACCCGGGCGTTGGACTGGGTCCGGCCTTCCAGGGTGAGGATGTCGCCTTCCTGCTTGAGCGCGGTCAATACCACGCCATCAGGGATGGTGCGCACGAGCGCATCGAACAGGTGGACCATCTGCGAGCGCTTGGCCTGCAGTTCCTCGATCACCTTCTTGCGCGCCAGCAGACGTTCCTTCTGGCGGTCAAGGCGGTCGATCTCCTTGTTCTGTTCCTTGACCTTCTCGATCTCGGCGGTCAAAAAGCTGTTGCGCTCGCTCTGGCCACTGACCTGCCGGTCGTAGTAGAACCAGATCAGCAGCGACAGCAGCACCCCGCCGATGGCGGCGAAGCCGAGCATGCCGTAGAAATCACGCTGGCGTTGCTTGCGCCGCTCGGCGCGCCAGGGCAATAGGTTGATTCTCGCCATCAGTCGAAGCTCCTCAGCGCCAGACCGGTGGCGATCATCAGCGCCGGGGCGTCCTGGGCCAGGGCATGTGCCTGTACCTTCGGACCCAGCGTCATCTGCGCCAGCGGATTGGCCACCACGGTGGCCACGCCCAGCTGCTCTTCCACCATCTCCGGCAGCCCGGCCAGCGCCGCGCAACCGCCGGCCAGCACGATGTGATCCACGCGGTTGAATTCACTACCGGCATAGAAGAACTGCAGCAGACGGCTGATCTGCTGGACCGTGGCTTCCTTGAACGGCTCCAGCACTTCCATTCCGTAGCTTTCCGGCAACCCGCCCTGACGCTTGGCCAGGCCGGCTTCCTCGTAGGTGAGGCCATAGCGGCGCATCACTTCGTCGGTCAGCTGCTTGCCGCCGAACACCTGTTCGCGGCTGTACAGGCTACGCCCGCCACGCAGGACGTTCAGGGTGGTCATGGTGGCACCGATGTCCACCAGCGCGACCACGCCATCGCTGGCGATCGGCAGCTCGCTGGCGACCAGGGCAAAGGCGTTCTCGACCGCGAAGGCCTCCACGTCCATCACCCGGGCGACCAGACCGCCCAGCTCCAGCGCCGATTGGCGCAGCTCCACGTTCTCCGAGCGCGATGCCGCCAACAGCACCTGGACCATTTCCGGGTTGTTGGGAATGGCGCCCAGCACCTCGAAGTCGAGGTTCACTTCCTCGATCGGGTACGGGATGTAATTGACCGCTTCGAGCTCGACCTGGGCTTCCATGTCGTTCTCGTCCAGGTCGGCAGGCATCGGGATCAGCTTGGTGATCACCGCCGAACCGGCCACGGCTGCGGCAGCGTGCCGGGCCTTGGTACCGGAACGGTTCACGGCACGTCGAATAGCCTCGCCGACAGCCTCTACCTCAACAATGTTCTTTTCCACCACCGCATTCGGCGGAAGTGGTTCCACAGCGTAATGTTCCACGCGAAAGCGATTGCCACTGCGTGAAAGCTGCAAGAGCTTTACTGCAGTCGAGCTGATGTCGACGCCAATAAGCGGCGACTGGCTTTTTGGGATAAGCCCCACGGTTTCTCCCCTGCCGACGGGCACTTGGACGCAGAACCTGCGCCCGCGCATTAATAACGTTTTTTTTGCAAATCGCAACTGTCATGCTGTGAAACGTGCATCACGGCACGTTTCACGCGTCCCCAGACGATGATTGAGTTGCGCTCCCCAGGATCGGCCCCAGCCGCTCCCTTGCGTAATCTATACTCTGCGGCCACGAAATTCGCAATCGGAATCTGTCCCTGATGACACGCTTTCGCCGCTGGCTGCGCTGGTTGCTGGTCGCCTTCCTGGTCCTGGCCCTCATCGGCGCGGCCGTTGCGGGCGGCCTCTACTACGCCGTTTCCTCCAAGCTTCCGGACGTGCAGAGCCTGCGCGACATCGAGATGCAGGAGCCCATGTACGTCTATGCCAGCGATGGCAAGCTGATGGCCGTGTTCGGTGAATCCCGGCGCACCCCGATCACCATGAAGGAGGTCCCCGAGCGCCTCAAGCAGGCCTTCCTGGCGACCGAGGACGCGCGGTTCTACCAGCACGGCGGGGTCGACTACAAGGGCATCGGCCGCGCGGTGTGGCTGCTGGCCACCACCAACGACAAGCGCGTGCCGGGTGGGTCCACCATCACCCAGCAGGTCGCCCGCCAGTTCTTCCTGAGCTCGGAGTACAGCTACACCCGCAAGCTGGCCGAGATCC
>NZ_JBFULB010000186.1:0-7521 GCF_056400545.1 Stenotrophomonas sp. P5_A8
AGCACGACCCGCGCCTGCAGGGCCCGGCGCTCAGGAAGTTGGCGAAGGCGTACCGGGCTGCTGCTGAGACAGCGCTGCGGGACGTGCAGTTCACCGACAGCGAGCGCAAGTCGCGCAACGACTACTACCTGGCCGAGGCGAAGCGCCTTGAGGCCGAAGCCCGCAAATGCCAACGACCGCCTCGCCGTCGCCGCAACCGTTCTATAGGAGCCCCATCGCCGTGATCGACTTCACCTCGTTCAGCAACCGCAGCAAGTACGCCGCCGAAATCAACGCTGGGTATTCGGCACGTTTGAACAGCGCCGCCTTGGGCACGAACCCGCACCTGGTATGGGTGGACAGCGACGACGAGCTGGAGCCCCGCAAGCTGCAGCCGCTGAGCGACAAGGGGCATGCATGGCAGCACGGCTGGTGGCTGGCGGACAAGGACCAGAAGCGAGGCGCGCGCTGATGTGGTCCAGCGCGCCGCCGCCGAACGCAGCGGAGGAAGTCCGCATCGAGATCTCCAAGGTCGGGCCGTGCATGGCATGCCTGTCGCTGGTGGTGCAGGGCTATCTGGATATTGAGCAGGTGTTCGTCGGCGGCGACTACCAGCACACCAAGTCTGGAAACATCCGGCGGGGGCACTGGTTCGGGTTCTGCCTGTGCGTGTGGCACCACCGCCGGCACCCCTTCGGGAACAACACGTTCGCGCAGATGCGCGAGAAATGGGGCCCGAGCCTGATGGATGGCTCGCGGACCTTCCACGAGACGTATGGCACCGACGACGAGCTGATCGCACAGCAGACGTTGGTCAATGAATTGAGGCAGGCAGCATGACCACCAAATCTAATCCGACCCCGGCCACTGTGCGTGCATGGCTGACCGAGAACGCGATCGACGCGCCCTGGACATCGCTGGCAATCTGCGAGGGCTGCGGCGCTGAGACGGTCGAACAACGCTCGGCTGTGCGGGATGCGGTTCGCTACTGCGTCGCCGCAGGCTTCCTGGCCCGCACCGAAACGAAGATCGGCCCCGTGTACCAGCTCACCGGCCAGGGCATGCGGCGTGTTGTGCTGACCGATGCGGAGCGGAAACAGCGCCAGCGCGAGCGGGATGCGCGCCGTAACAGGGCCCGCCGCCCGCCGCGGCCGGCGCCGGTGAAAGCCCCGAAGCGATCGCGCGCTGCACGGGTGAACATGCAGGCGGCGAATACCCCCGCGCCGGCGAAGACCAAGGCTGTGCCCCAAGGGGAGACGGTCGAGCAGTTCCTGGCGCGGGGCGGCAGGGTTCAGCGCCTGACGACGCATTGGGAGCAGTTGGAGTGCGCGGCATGAAGTTCCCGGCAAACTGCCTTGTAGTCGCGCTCGCCGCGAAAGTCGCCCACCCGTCGCGAGTGAAGATTCGGACTATGCGTAACCGGAGTGGCCGTATCCACTTCATGTGGGAGCGGGACGGCCAGGTGTTTGAGTTCCGTACGCCCGGAGCTTCGCGGTGCACTTATCTCCGCAACTCCCTGCGGATGGGAGAGATCCACAGGGTTGCCGCCCCCATCAAGCGCGAGGTGTCCGGTGGGTAAGCGAACGCTGGACGTCGTCAAGGCGGTGAATTCCATCAACGAGCGCACAAGGGGCAAGGCCATGGGGAACGTACGTGAACTACTTTCAAGCCGGATGGGGCCAACGACCGTCAAGTTCGACACAGGTCGGGGCGGCACGCCTGAGCTGACCACCCAAGACATTGCGGCAGCGCTAGCCTATGTTCAACAGGGACTGGGTCGGGAGCTGCTGGAGGCTCTGTGGTGGYCGGAGAGTGCGGCACGTCGCCGGGACCAACTGCGGCAGGGTGTGATCGCGCTTGTGGCGCCTGAGTTCAACCGCCAGCAGTTCGCGCTCAGCACGGCGAGGACCGAGTTCGGCATCGCCAAGGCGAGCATGGGGTGGGGCGGCGGCACGGTTACGGACGTCCAACGGCGAGAGCTTCGCCGAACGGAGGCAGCGCTGGATGCCGCGCGCGCCGACACGTGGCCGAACAACACCATGGAGCAGCTCGGTGTATTGGCTGGTGCGGTGTTCAGCGAGATGGCGTCCGCGTGTGTCTGCAAGAAGTGCGACGGCGACCGTACGCAGCCGGATCCCGATGGCCCTGGCGTCATGAGGTGCGACGAGTGCAGCGGCAGCGGGTTTGAGCCATTGAGCGGAAGAAAGCGCGCCGCCGCTATTGGGGCTGATTGCTCAGCGTATAGCCGGTTCTGGCAGCCCGTGTACACGTGGATGCTCGGCCGCATGCGGGCCTCGGAAGAAGCTGCAGCGGCTGAGTTTGGAAGGGCACTGACGCGCGCTGCGTAATGATGACTTGCTGGGTCATCAAAAAGACGTGCAATCTTCCCACCATCCAGACGCAAGCCCCGGCCAAGCCGGGGCTTTTTCTTTGCCCGTCATCCAGACCGGATTAACCCTCGTGCCGAGCCGGCAGTGGGGCGGGCGCCTACTGACGAACCCGAGGCGACCATGGCGCGCATCACTCCCCAACTGGCAGGCGGCATCAATGTCGTTGCCTTCCTGGACATGCTGGCCTGGTCCGAGGGCACGGACAACGGCAAGCAACCCACGAAAGACCATGGGTATGACGTAATCGTCGGCGGCAAGCTCTTCACCGGCTACGCAGACCATCCCCGCGTGCTGGTGGAACTCCCGAAGCTGGGTATTCAGTCGACCGCCGCGGGCCGCTACCAGTTGCTGCGCCGGTACTACGACGCCTACCGGAAGAGCCTGGGCCTGACGGACTTCTCGCCGCTGAGCCAAGACCTGATCGCGCTGCAGCAGATCCGGGAGCGCCGCGCGCTGTCGATGATCCAAGCGGGAAGAATCCCGGAAGCCATCGCCGCCGTCCGCAATATCTGGGCAAGCCTGCCTGGCGCTGGGTATGGGCAGCATGAGCGCAAGGTTGAGGATCTGCTCGCCGTCTACCGGAAGGCCGGCGGGGTGGTGGCGCCATGAGTGAAGAAACCGTCCCATGGTGGATGGCGGGCGGCGTCGCCGCCTTCTGGATTGCCAGGGAAACGTGGGGTGCGCTGCTGTCCCGACGCAAAGAGCGGACCGAGACAGACGCGAACGTAGACCTGCTGAACGGGTTGGTGCAGCGCGTGAAGTCGCTGGAGGAATCACAGGCCGCAACCAACCTCCAGCTAGCCGAGGAAATCAGGCTGCGGATGACTGCGCAGGAAGAGGCCCATCGGCTCCGCCTGCGGGTCATGTCGCTGGAATCCGCCATGCGACAGGTAGGCGCGGTGATCCCGCCGGAGATGACGTGATGATCCGAATCTATGCACTGATCGCCGTTGCCACCCTCTCGCTGTCGTTCTGGGCCGGTTGGGCTTGGCGCGGCGACCGCGCAGGTGCTGCGACATCGGCCGGCATATCCGAGCAAGCCACTGCGGCGCTGGCCCAGGTCAACGAGTCCCGCACCACCGAGCATATGCAGGCCGAGACCATGGCCGCTATTGGAGAGAAGCATGAAGAAGACCGAGCTGCGGCCCCGTCCGTCGCTGATGCTGTTGTGGCTGACCTGCGCTCTGGTGCTCTCCGCCTGCGCAACGACCTCGCCGCGTGCCACACCGACCTCCTGTCCCAGACCGCAGCCGGCGCCCTCCAACGTGATGCGGCAACCCAGCGCCGAGAAGAGTTTGCGGGCCGAATTGTTCGAATCGGGCGAGACGCCGACGACCAGCTCCGCGCCTGCCAAGCCGTAATCGCAGCAGATCGGGCGGGGGCAGGGCGCTGATGCCGGCCGCAGCGGCCCGTCGGCTTCAGGCCTTGGGCAGGCTTAAAGCTGGGCAGATGAACAATACCGAGGCGGCCTATGCCGAGCGCTTGCGCGCGCTGCAGCACGCCGGAGAGGTCCAGTGGTTCCGGTTCGAAGGCATCAAACTCCGGCTTGCCGACAACACGTTCTACACGCCTGACTTCGCCGTGCTGGCAGGGGATGGCGTGATGGAGCTGCACGAAGTCAAAGGGTTCTGGGTCGACGACGCCAGGGTCAAGATCAAGGTCGCCGCCGACCAATACCCCATGCGCTTCCTCGCTGTAAGGGTGAAGCCCAAGCGGGATGGCGGCGGGTGGGCCATCGAGGAGTTCTGATGCGGCAGGCGAAGGCAGGGATAACAGTCGAGCTGCGGTGGTGGTTTCGCTACTACCTAGCCGCGTTGCGCTTGGGCGTGCTGATCACTGGGCTTGATCCTGACTGGGATCGGGTCGAGTGGTGGATACGCCGCGCGCTGGTCGTCCGCTGCAATGGTGCCTCCCGGTGAGCGCCCCACTGCAAGGCCGGTATGCCCGGAAGCGCGGAGGCACTGCCTTCTCGCATCTGTATGGGACCGCGCGCTGGCAACGGACGCGCAAGGCGCAGCTGGATAGGCAGCCGCTGTGCGAGTACTGCGCCAAGCGCAAGCACACGAAGGTGGCGACGGTGTGCAACCACACCAACGGACACCCAGCCGGCGAGACAGAGCAGCAGTTCTGGGACGGGCCCTTCAACAGCCTGTGTGCCGACTGCCACAACTCGGACCAAGCGCGCATCGAGAAGGGCGCGGTGCAGATCCGAGGCTGTGATGCCGACGGCTGGCCCATCTGACACAGCAGAGGACCACGACATGATCAGCGAGCTAAAGGAAGGCGAGCACCTCGCCGAGTTCCATCTGGGCGAACACGACTGGCTCGTCCTCTCGACCGACCGTTACCTCACACCCGACCAGCGCGCCCGTGTGGCCGCCCACTGGCAGAAGGTCACATCGACCCCGGGCAGGAAGGCCGTCGTCCTTGAGGCGGGTCTGAGGCTGCAGGTGTTGCATGTGAAGCCCAAGGGGCACCCCGATGCCGGCGGTCAGAGGTAGGGGGTGGTCAATTAATGCGAGGGGCCGGAATCCTAGACCGACCGTTCCCTTTTCCACGCACATCCACAATTGGCGGGACGACCTCAACGGGTGTCCCTGACGGCCGGCAATCGGCGAATTTCAGGCATCACGCATGGCGAGGCCACGACTACCCGTCGCCAAGGCATCCGCCAGCGGCGCAGCGATAAAAAACCCGGGTCGGCACGCCGACAGGAAAGCACCGAAGGGCGCTCGGCCCCTCGGAGATCCCTACAAAACGATGACCGCGGCGCAGAAGCGCGCATGGGTGGAGTTCGAGCAGGAAATGCCCTGGCTCAACGCATCTCATCGGGTGCTGCTGCGCATGGCCTGCCTGTGGGCGGCAAAGCTGGACGACCCGAATGCCGACTTCGGTGTCTCGGCAACCCAAGCGCTCAGCTCGATCCTGTCGAAGCTCGGCGCGACTCCCGTTGACGAAAGCAAGGTGAACCATGGCGGTGGCGACGAAGAAGACCCGGAAGAAGGCTTCTTCACCCGTAAGCGACCGCACTAAGGCCTATGCCCTGGCGGTCGTGGCCGGTGAAATCGTCGCTGGGCCCCATGTCCGCAACGCGTGTCAGCGCCACCTGGTGGACCTCGAGCGCGGTCACGAGCGCGGCCTGACCTTCGATATCGACGCGGCAGAGTACGCGTTCAAGTTCTTCGAGGGCATCTTGCGGCTGTCGGAGGGCCAGTTCGAGGGCCGTAAATTCGAGTTGCACCCGTCGCAGGCATTCATTGTCGGGTCGATCTTCGGCTGGAAGCAGGAGGACGGCACGCGCCGGTTCCGCAGGGCCTACGTGGAGCAGGGCAAGGGCAATGGCAAGAGCCCGCTGGCCGGCGGGTTGGGGCTGATGGGGATGACCGCCGACGGCGAGGCCGGCGCACAGATCTACGCCGCCGCCGCCAAGAAGGACCAGGCCGGCATCCTGTTCGCCGACGCCGTGAAGATGGTCAAGCAGTCGCCGGCCTTGGCCAAGCGGGTTAGCTTCGCGGGCGGGGAAGGGCGCGAGTTCAACATGGCGCACCACGCCAGCGGCAGCTTCTTCCGGCCAGTGTCGCGCGACACCGGACGGACTGGCTCGGGGCCCCGGCCTTACTTCGTCCTCGTGGATGAGGTGCACGAGCTTCCCGACCGCAAGATCATCGAGATGCTCGAGCGCGGGTTCAAGTTCCGGCGCGAGCCACTGCTGTTCATGATCACCAACTCGGGCAGTGATCGCACATCGGTCGCCTGGGAAGAACACGAGCATGCGGTGAAGGTCGCGGCCGGCCACACGGAGGCGGTCAACGACCCGACCTTCGTTGGAGAGCCGATAGACGATCGGACATTCAGCTTCGTTTGCTCGCTGGACGACGGTGACGACCCGCTTGAGGATCCCAGCTGCTGGGCGAAGGCGAACCCGCTCCTCGGCGTCACCATCACCGAGTCGTACCTTGCCGACGTGGTCGCCCAGGCCAAGGCGCTGCCGGGAGCGCTGAACGGCATCCTGCGTCTGCATTTCTGCGTCTGGACCGACGCGGAGACAGCGTGGATGACGCGCGACACCCTGGAGCCGTGCCTGCACGACTTTGACCCGGGCATCCACAAGGGCGAGCCGGTGTACTTGGGGTTGGATCTGTCCCAGAACCGCGACATCACGGCTCAGGCTGCGGTGGTCAGGACCGGTGAAGTCGAATGCGAGATCGAGGTCAACGGCGAGCGCGAAGTCATCTACAAGCCGACGTTCGATGCCTGGGTGGAAACCTGGACGCCGGGTGACACCGTCAAGGCGCGTGAGACGCGGGACAAGTTGCCGTACTCGGTATGGGTTCGCGACGGGCACATGCACGCGCCCCAAGGCCAGACGATCAGCTACCGGCACGTGGCGCAGACGCTTGCGGAGTACGACCGCGACTACGACGTGCAGCTGGTCGCCTACGACCGGTATGCGTTCAAGAAGCTGGAAGAGGAGGTGGCTGACCTGGGCCTCTCGCTCGCCTTTGCGGAGCATCCGCAGGGAGGCTTGAAGCGAGGGAAGCCGCTACCGGCCGAAGTTGAGGCGGCGCAGGCGGAGGGCCGCGARGCCCCCGAGGGCCTGTGGATGCCCGGCTCGTTGCGAATGCTCGAAGAAGCCCTGCTGGAGGGCCGCATACGGCTGCGGAGAAGCCCGGTTTTGGTCTCCGCAATCATGTCCGCCGTCATCGAATMGGACAAATGGGGCAATCAGTGGCTATCCAAGCTGCGCTCCACCAACAAGATCGACGCCGCAGTGGCACTTGCCATGGCGATCGGTGCCGCAAACACGTCTGAACAAGGGTCTGCAGACATGGACGATTACTTGGAAAACGGCTTTTTTGGGCTGATCGGCTGATGACTACGACTCGCTGGTACAACCCGCTCACCTGGCGCTTCTTCGGCTACACCGACCCGACCTCGGGCGACTACGTCGAAGTGGACATGGAGGTTGGTGGCAAGAACACGAAATCTGGCGTCCGCATCACGCCCAAGAGGGCAATGACGGTCAGCATCGTCTGGTCGTGCGTGAAGATTCTGAGCGAATCGACTGCGGGCCTGCCGCTCAAGCTGTACGAGGATGTCGCTGGTCTGCGGTCGCTGGTCAAGGGCTCTAGTCCGCAGCGTCGCCGCCTGC
>NZ_JBFULB010000187.1:0-7511 GCF_056400545.1 Stenotrophomonas sp. P5_A8
TACGCGAGCCTACAGGSACGTACTTGCGGCGTGTCCCGCAAACCCACCCGTACCCGCCCGAACCAGCGAAAGCCCGCACACGCCGGCCGTTGATCTGGAAAAAAAAGCGCACGGCGAAACACCGCACCGCCGTGCGCGAGGGAAGGACCGGGGTGCGCGGCGGAGGTGGGCCGGGCGCTGACAGGAGCATGCTAGGCTGCGTCAAGCCGCGGATACAGAGCCAGCGTTTGGCCATCCGCATGGTTACAGATTCCTGCGGGCACCCCATGGCAGCCAACCTCTACCAATCCCTGGCCGATGAAATGGCCGACGCCATCCACAGCGGCCGTCTGCCCGTCGGTACGCGCCTGCCGTCGCTGCGTGGGCTGGCCGCACAGCGCCAGCTCAGCCTCAACACCGTCATCGCCGCCTACCGCCAGCTTGAAGACGCCGGCCTGGTGATTCCACGGCCGAAAGCCGGCTTCGTGGTCAGCGCGCGCCTGGCCGAGCCCACCCGCTCGCTGCGCCAGGCGCCGTCGCTGGCCACCACCCAGGCGCAGCAGTTGATGATGGCCCGCGTACTGGCCGCACAGCAGCAGCCCGGCGTTGTCGACCTCGCCTTCGCCGGCCCCCGTGGCCGCCGTTTCTATCCCGGCGACAAGCTGGCGCGCAGCACCGCGCAGGTGCTGCGCCGCGCCGGCATGGTGGAAACCTACGCGCGGCCCAATGCCGCTACGCGCCTGCTCGAACAGATCGTGCGGCGCGGTCCGCGGCTCGGGCTGCACACCAGCGTCGAACGCCTGGTGCTCACCCACGGTGCGATGGAAGCGCTGCAGCTCGCATTGCGCGCGGTGACCCGTCCGGGCGATGCGGTGGGCATTGAAGCGCCGTCGTATTTCAACCTGTATCCGCTGCTGAGCAACCTGGGCCTGAAGGCGATCGAACTGCCCACCGACCCGCGCCTCGGGCTGGACGTGGATGCCGTCGCCGCGCAGCTCGAACGGGGCGCGCTGGCCGCGATCGTGGCCATGCCCAGCGTGCACAACCCGCTTGGTTTCACCATGCCGGTGGCCGAGAAGCAGCGGCTGGCCGCGCTGGTGAACCGTTATCGGATTCCGTTGATCGAAGATGCGGTGTATGCCGAGCTGCAGTTCCAGGAGCCGCTGTCGCCGTTGCTCAAAGCCTTCGATGACGACGGTTGGGTGATGGTGGTCAGCAGCTTCTCCAAGACCCTTGCCCCGGACTACCGGATCGGCTGGCTCGACGCCGGTCGCTTCGCCGCCGACATCCAACTGCTCAAGTTCCAGTCCACCGGCGCCGAACCGCGCCTGCTCGGCGAAGCGGTCGGTGCGTTTCTCGAGGCGGGCAGTTATGAGCAGCACCTGCGCCGGTTGCGGCGTCTGTACAGCGACCAGGTGCGACGCGTGCGCAGCCTGATCGCCCAGCATTTTCCGGCCGGGACGCTGGCCACCCAGCCCACCGGCGGCTTCCTGCTGTGGGTCGAACTGCCCGCCAGTATCGACACCGGCGAGCTGTTCGAGCAGGCGTTGGCCAAGGGCGTGGTGTTCATGCCCGGCCAGGTGTATTCGCGCGGTGCGCGATACCGGCATTGCCTGCGCTTGTCCTGCTGCCAGGAGCTGGACGAGCGCTACGTGGCGGCGATCAGCACGCTGGGCCAACTGGCCTGCGCACTGCGCGGCGAATGAAAACGCCACCGGCCAACACCGCGCGCCAGCCACCCATGGGGTGGCTCTACCCGATTGGGACACTGCCACGGTGGCGTCAGCCACCCATGGGGTGGCTCTACCCGGTTGAGGCGCTGCTACGGTGGCGTCAGCCACCCATGGGGTGGCTCTACCCGGTTGAGGCCCTGCCACGGTGGGGCCAGCCACCCAAGGGGTGGCTCTACCCGATTGGGACCGTGCCACGGTAGAGCCACCCCATGGGTGGCTGCTTCGCCGCGCTCGGAAGCCCTACGCCTCCTGCAGGCGCAGGCAATCCGCCAACCCGGCCGGTTCGGCCCCCGGTGCGTACGGCAACCGCCCCAGGCAGGGCATCGCCAGCCGCGTATGCAACAGGGCCATGTTGTCGTCGATGCGCGCCATCTGCGGGTCGACCTCATTGCCGATCCAGCCGATGCAGGTCGCTCCGCTGGCCGCGATCGCCGCCGCGGTCAGCCGCGCGTGGTTGAGGCAGCCCAACCGTAGCCCGACCACCATCACCACCGGCAGGCGCAGGGCATGCACCAGGTCGGCCTGGTCGAGGCTGCCCGACAGCGGCGCCAGCCAGCCGCCCACGCCTTCGACCACGACCGTATCGGCCTGGGCACGCAGGCGCGCGAACGCGGCTTCTATCGGTTCCAGCGCCAGGCTCACGCCGGCGTCGGCGGCGGCCAGCTCGGGCGCCAGTGGCAGCGGCAGCGCATACGGGTTGAGGTCGGCATAGGCCGGCTGCGGGTCGCTGGCGGCCAGCAGCGCAGTGGCATCTTCGTTGCGCAGGCCCTCGGCCGTCCATTGGCAACCACTGGCGACCGGCTTCATGCCCACCGCGCGGCCCCCGCGCTGGCGCAGGGCGTGCAGCAGAACGCAGCTGCTGAAGGTCTTGCCGATGCCGGTATCGGTGCCGGTGACGTACAGGGCGGGGAGCGGTGGGGCAGTCATCGGCGCGGTGGTCGGGAAGGAGCGGTGCATTATCGGCGGTCCCGGGGCGCCCTGCTGCTTGCTAGACTCGGCCCATGTTCGAGAACTCCACGCTTACCGGCAGCAAGCCGGAACAGTACGGCCAGCTGCTGGCCCAGGCCCGTGCACTGGTGCACGGCGAGCGCGACCGGATCGCCAATGCCGCCAACCTGTCGGCGCTGGTCTACCACGCGCTGCCGCACCTGAACTGGGTCGGTTTCTATTTCTACGACGGCACCGAGCTGGTGGTCGGGCCGTTCCAGGGCCTGCCGGCCTGTGTGCGCATCCCGCTGCACAAGGGCGTCTGCGGTGCGGCCGCCAGCCAGCGGGTGACCCAGCGGATCGAGGACGTGGACGCCTTCCCGGGCCACATCGCCTGCGATTCGGCCTCGCGCTCGGAACTGGTGGTGCCGCTGGTCCACGGCGATACGCTGATCGGCGTGTTCGACCTCGACAGCCCGTCGCTGGCGCGCTTCGATGCCGAGGATCAGGCCGGCCTGGAAGCGATCGCCGCGGTGTTCGTCGAGGCCCTGGGATGAGCGTCAAGCTGCGCAACATTGGCCCCAAAAGCGCGGCCTGGCTGCGCCAGGTCGGTCTGCGCACGCCCGAGGAGCTGACCGCGGTCGGCGCGGTGGGCGCCTTCGTGAAGGTCCGCCGTGCCGGCTTCAAGCCCAGCCTCAACCTGCTCTATTCGCTGGAAGGCGCGCTGCAGGACTGCCACTGGCAGGAACTGCCCGAAGCGCGCCGCATCGAACTGGTCGCCGAGTACGACGCGATCATCGCCGACAAGCCGCTGAAGAAGGCCCCACCCGCCTCCGGCCCGGTGTACGACCGCACCGCCGAGCGCCGCGATGACGACGACGCCGGTGATGCGCCGCTGTTCGACCGTGAGGACGAACCGGCGGAGTGATCAGACCTGCTGGAGTTCCAGCAGTTCGCCCCATAGCCGCCCGTCCTCGCGTTCAACGCGCAACTGCAGCCGCGTACCGTGGTCGATACGCAGCGCCCAGCACATCGCCATCGGCAGCCCGCACACCTGCGACAGCACCATCCGCAACGGGCCACCGTGGCTGACGATCAGCGTCGCCGGCGGGTCGGGCTCATCGAGCAGCCGATGCAGGCCGCGCCCGATGCGGCGTTCGAAGTGCCCCCAGCTTTCGCCCTGCGGCGGTGGATTGGCATGCGGGTCCAGGTGGAAGGCGGACAGTTCCTGCATCGGCAGGTCGTGCAGCGCCTGCCCGTCCCAGGTGCCGAAATCCAGCTCTTCCCACTCTTCGTCGGCGATCACCTCCAGCCCGCGCGGCAATGCCAGTGCATCGGCGCTGGCCAGCGCACGCTGGCGCGGTGAACTGAGCACACGCGCCCAGCCCAGCGTCGCATAGCGTGCGCACAATGCATCGGTGCTGCCATCTTCCAGCGGTGGATCGGTGCGACCGTCCAGGTGGCCATCGCGGCCGGTGCTGGCGTRGCGGATCAGGTCGAGGATCATGCCGCGCCCCGTCTGCTGCCCGCTGCGGCCGGCCGGTACGGGTCACGGGCGTCGGTGCCGGGGTGCTGCAACCACAGTGGGGTCATGGAGATCACATCGAAAAAGCGAGGCGCATTCTAACCGGTGCGCTCCGCCGGCCCGGCCGATGGCTTAGACTGCGCCCACTTTCAGGTGACCTGGGGCTGCGATGCCGCCAGGTTGAAACGGGAAGCCGGTGACGCGTCAGGCCCTGTGCCTGGCCGCCACTCCGGCGCTGCCCCCGCAACGGTAAGCGTGGAAACACCAGGCAATACGCCACTGTGCTCCGGCATGGGAAGGCGCCTGGCACGATGGCACCGCCATCGCCATGCGAGCCCGGAGACCGGCCTGGAAGACGACTGGTTGCGATGCGGCGGGCATGGCGGCGGCAAGCGGTGCCGCGTGCCCGCTCTCCGTCGAGTGACTCCTGCAGCGCGATCATCCCCACCCTTTGCCGCGCGGGCGTGCGCGGTGCATGGAGTCATCGATGAAGCTGCAGATCCGCGTTCTTTCCCTGGCCGTGTTGTCGGCCCTGCCCCTGCTGGCGTCCGCCCAGGACGAGGCCACCGCACTGGACCAGGTGCTGGTCACCGCCACCCGCACCCCCATCGCCCTGCAGGACAGCATCTCGCCGGCCCAGGTGATCGACCGCGCCGAGATCGAGCGCAGTCAGGCACCGTCGCTGCAGGACCTGCTGCGCGGCCGCGCCGGCATCAACCTCACCAACAACGGTGGCCTCGGCAAACAGAGCTCGCTGTTCCTGCGCGGCACCAATTCCGCTCACACCCTGGTGCTGGTGGATGGCGTGCGCATCAACACCGGCGACCTGGGCCTGGCGATGATCCAGGACCTGCCGCTGGCGCAGATCGAACGCATTGAAATCGTGCGCGGTCCGCAGTCCAGCCTGTACGGCGCCGATGCGATTGGCGGCGTGATCCAGATTTTCACCCGCCGCAACGTCGGCACCTTCGCCCCGCACCTGCAGGTGGGTGGCGGCAGCAACGGCCTGCGCGAGGCCAGCGCCGGCTTCGGCGGCAGCGGCGAGCGCGGCTGGTTCGGCACCGACATCGCCTACCAGCACACCGACGGCATCAATTCCTGCCGCGGCGATGCGGCCACCTTCGCCGGCTGTGGCGCCGACGAACCCGATCGTGACGGCTACCGTAACCTGTCCATGAGCCTGCGTGGCGGCTACACGCTGACCGATGCGCTGAGCGTGGAAGGCACCGCGCTGCGCGCCAAGGGCGAGAACCACTACGACGGCTACTACAACTATTCGGAGACGCTGCAGCAGGTGCTCGGCGGCAAGGTCCGCTACAGCCCAAGCGAGCGCTTCAACCTGACCGTCAATGTCGGCCGCGCCGACAACGAGTCGGACAACTACAACGGCAGCACCTGGCTGGGCGCGGCGCAGACCCATCGCGACAGCGCATCGGTGCAGACCGACATCGGCCTGGCCGAGGGCCAGTTGCTCAGCGCCGGCGTGGACTGGAGCCAGGACAACCTGGATGGCAGCAGCGCCGGTTACCTGGTCGACAACCGCGACAACACCGGTGTATTCCTTCAGTACCAGGGCCGCTTCGGCGCGCACCACCTGCAGGCCAGCGTACGCAACGACGACAACGAACAGTTCGGCAACCACACCACCGGCAGCCTCGGCTGGGGCCTGGAACTGGGGGGCGGCTTCCGCCTCAATGCCAGCTACGGCACCGCCTTCAAGGCCCCGACCTTCAGCGATCTCTACGACCCGTGGAGCGGCGTGCCCGGCCTGGATCCGGAAAAATCCAAGAGCGCCAACCTCGGCATCGCCCAGCAGGGCGACAGCTGGCGCTGGGGCCTGGATGTGTACGAAACCCGCATCGACGACCTGATCACCTACGACGCCACCACCTTCATGATGTCGCAGGTGGAAAAGGCGCGTATCCGTGGCGCGGAACTGACCGGCGCGATCGCGTGGGCCGGGTTTGACTTCAACGCACAGCTCAGCCACACCGATCCGCGTAACCGCACCGATGGCAGCGCGCAGTTCGACAACTGGCTGGCGCGCCGCGCGCAGAACACCGCACGTCTGGACATCGACCGCAGCTTCGGCGGCTTCCGCGCCGGCATCACCGCCAACGGTGCCGGCAAGCGGTACGACAACGCCGCCAACACGGTGCGGCTGGCCGGTTACGGCACGGTCGATCTGCGCCTGGAATACGCGCTGAGCCGCGACTGGTCGGTGCTGGGCCGGGTGAGCAACGTGTTCGACCGCGATTACGAAACCGTGGCCTGGTACAACCAGCCCGGCCGCGAATACCGCCTGAGCGTGCGTTACCAGCCGAGGTAAGCACCCGTCAGGTAGTGCCGAGCCATGCTCGGCAGCCCCTGATGCCGAGCCATGCTCGGCAGCCTTTCCAACCGTCGCGCCACCCAAGGCGCGACGAACTCCCCCTCACCCGCCACCCAAGACAGCGGGCCAGTGGCCTTCAAATAGCAAAACATGCCAACCATTGGCCGTCACACAGCCCCACCCACACCCCTTGGACCAATGCTCCACCAACGTTACAGCGCCAGCAGTTCCCGAAGATCATCCATCACTGCCACGGCCTCGACGGTGTCCAGGTCGAGTCCACGCGGATAGCCGTAACGGACCAGCGCCACCGGCATGCGTGCATCCACCGCCGCGCGGTAATCGGTGATCGAATCGCCCACCATCAACGCCGCGTCCGGCGCGATGCCGAAGTGCGCGGCAATATGCCGCAGTGGCGCGCCACTGGGCTTGCGCTCAGGCAGCGAATCACCGCCGAGCACCAGCGCGAAAACATCCTGCAGCCCGAAATGCTGCAGCAGCGGCGCCACCAGGGCCGAGGGCTTGTTCGTGCAGATGGCCATGGGAACCTCGCGCGCGCGCAGACCCTGCAACGCCGCTTCTACCCCGTCGAACAGACGCGGGCTACGCAGCAGACAGGCCTCGTAGTGACGCATGAAACCGGGCATCACCGCATCCAGATCCACGTTACTGCCTGCCGCAGTGAACGCCTGTTCCACCAGCCGGCGCACCCCATCGCCGATCCAGGTCAACACCGTCGCCTCCGGCACGCGCGGCAACTGCCAGTCCTGCAGCGTGCGGTTCAACGCCTCGGCAATATCGGCCGCGCTGTCCACCAGCGTGCCATCCAGATCAAACACCACCAACGGATACGGATACGGATACGACAAGGCAATGCTCACTTCCACAGCAGGGAAGCGCCATTGTACGTAGGTGCGTGTGTGATGCCGATGCACGCCCCGGTAGAGCCGACCGTTGGTCGGCTGCACTTGAACCGGCAACCGCGCATCAGCACGTCGTGCAACTGCAACCGCAG
>NZ_JBFULB010000188.1:0-7498 GCF_056400545.1 Stenotrophomonas sp. P5_A8
GCCCAGGCGGGCACGCTACTGGTCGATGCCGCTGCCGCAGCGCAATCGGCCTGGGGCAGCACGCCGGCCGCCGCCACCACGCTCAATGCGGTCAGGGATGCCTCGGCACAGGTCGCGACGGCCGCCGGCGCCGACACGGTTCAAGCGCTGCAGGTTGCGCTTCCATCCGTGCTGACGGCGGCGGACCGGGCCTCCAGGACAGCCGGATTCGCTGCCGCGACGCCGCTCGGGACCCCGCCGATCAGCGTTTGGCCCGACGCCGGGCTGGTCGGGCGCATCGCGGCGGCACAGCTGGCGCTGGAAACCTGGATTTCCCAGCGCCCGGAAACGCTCGTCAACCAGGCCGGGCAATGGGCACTGCCGGGCGGGCGCATGGGACTGGGCGAGGCGGCCGAGCCGGCTGCCCGCCGCGAGTTCGCCGAGGAGACGGGCACCCCACTCGGCCCGGAATTTGCAAGGTTCGCACTCGTCGAATTCGGGCCGCGGCCAGGCAGGGTCTCATTCGTGCTGGTCTGCTTCGACGCCCCCCTTGAAGTGGACGCTGGCACCCTGGCGACCCTCAACGCCAACCTGGCCGGACGCCCTGCCATGATGGGCAGGCCCACCGCGACCAGCGTGGCGGACTGGGAACTGGATCGACTGCAGTTGGTCGAGCAGGCCGACATCTGCAACGTCCTGGGGGTCCAGCAGAGCGTCGTCCTGCCGCAGGTCCCGCAAGCAGGGTCGCAGTCCATCGACTGGTATGCCGCGATCGCGCGTTACATCGCGGGGCTTCCCGTTCCCTGAGCCCAGCATCGCCATACCTCCCGCAGCGGGGCTGCCCCGGGTTTTCCACCCCGGCGCAGCCCCGCTGCGTTTCAGGTCCCGCGCCTCTTGCGGGGCGCCCTGCACCCACCCGCGTTTTCCCCGTGTTGCGGCGCCCTCTTTCACGCCAGATCCGCCGTATTCTTCGTCGATTCCACCAATCCACGCCGCCGCGATGTTTCTACTCTGCATACACGGTGACGCACAGACACTTCGGCGCAATGCACCGTGACACTGGACCCCAGGCAGTTCCATCTTTCATAGGAGCAGAACATGGCATTTCCAACCGCGGTAAACGACCAGATCACCGATTCGGTTACCCAGGTCAATACCAAGGTGCTGGGCGACGCGCCCGCCATCGCGGTGGGCAACCTCTACCAGGCCACCTCGCAGGCGTTGGCCAACGCCGCCCACAACGCTACCAACGCCCAGCAACAGTCGTATGTGACCGCGCAGTCGGCCACCACCATGGGCGTGGCCACGCTGTACTCGATCGATACCGCCAGCACCGCTGTGGCTACCAAGGAAATCTTCAGCACCCGCGTGCGCGGGCTCGGTTCCTGATCCGGTTTGATTGCTGTTGATCCGCCACCCTCAAGGAGCACGACATGGCATTCCCGACGTCCGTCAACGACCAGATCACCGATTCGGTCACCCAGGCCAACACCAAAGTGCTCGGCGATGCGCCGGCCATCGCAATGGGCAACCTCTACCAGGCTACCGCGCAGGCGCTGGCCAACGCCGCCCACAACGCCACCAACGCGCAGCAGCAGTCCTACGTGACGGCGCAGGCAGCCACCACGATGGGCGTGGCCACCCTGTATTCGATCGACACGGCCACCACCGGCGTGGCCACCAAACAGATCCTCGGCGCTTGACGCGCCGCCGGGCAAGGAGCTGACCCATGGCATTTCCAACCGCTGTGAATGACCAGGTCACCGACTCGGTCACCCAGGCCAACCTCCAGGTGCTGGGGGTTGCCCCTGCCACGGCCATGGGCAGCCTCTACCAGGCCACGGCGCAGGCACTGGCCAACGCCGCCCACAACGCAACCCTCGCCCAGCAGCAGATGTATGTCACGGCGCAGGCCGCGACCACGATGGGCGTTTCACTGCTCTATGCAGTCGATACCGGCGCCACCGGCGCCGCCACCCGGAAGACGTTCGGCTGATCGCAGTGATGGCCGCCAGTCTCCGTTTCCGTAGCTTCGTCCACCCCAAGGAGTCTTCACCATGGCATTCCCTACCGCCGTCAACAGCCAGATCACCGACTCGGTGTCGCAGGTCAACACCAAGGTTCTTGGTGATGCACCGGCCATCGCAATGGGCAACCTGTTCGTGGCCACCAGCCAGGCGTTGTCCAACGCCGCGCACAACGCGACCAACAACCAACAGCAGTCCTACGTGACCATGCAGGCCTCGACCACCCAGGGGGTGTCGACCTTGTATGCGATCGACACCGCCTCCAACGGCGTGGCCACCCGCGAAATCCTGGGTCTGCGCTGACGTGTCGGTCCGGCGTGACGCCCACCGCGGCGCCCCGAGCCTGGGTGGCGTCACGTCGGACCTCTGATCCATGGCCGCCTCGCCCGCCATTGCCTACCTGCTGGAAGCCACCAGCGCGGAGTCGGCCCTGGCGATCGCGTTGGCGCCTTCATTCGCGATGTCGGCCACCTATCTTGCGATGGCCGACTCACTCGGCCTGGCGATGCAGAACGCCGTGGCCAACCAGCAGCGCGGCCAGGTCACGGCAGGCGCGAGCCTCGCCCAGGTGCTGGCCCTGATCATCCAGAAGGGAGCGGTTCCATCATGATCAACGACAACACGGTCAACACCCAGATGGTCGACAGCGTCAGCACGCTGGCAGCCCTGACCACCGGCCAGGCCGCTTCGCAGGCGTTTGGCATGCTGGATGTAGTGATGCTTGAGACGCTGGGTACGGCCATGCACAACGCGGTCAACCGCCAGCAGGGCGGCGGCATGGTCAGCGCCGCGGCGGTCACGGCCACGTGTGCGAAAATGATCAACGCCCCGTTCCCCGCGCCGCCTCCCCCGCCGCCGCCGCCACCGCCGACGCCGCCCAATGTCCTCCCSCTTCCCGGCCCGCAGCCCACGCCGCCTTCGCCGGCGGCGGTGATTGCGGCAGCCACCAATGAAGGAATGACCGCCATCGGCATCCTGCAGGCACAGACCCATGGTGCCAGCGCCGATGCAGCGACCGCCGCTGCCAACCTGCATACACTCGAAGTGCTTGCAGCAGGTACGTCGGCGTCCGCGCCCGGTCCCGTGCCCGACCCTGCGCCCGGTCCGGACCCGGCCGTGGGTCCCGCCCCGGATTCCGCGCCTGCCCCCTCCCGCCACGCCGATCCAGGCGACGCGGATGCCCGCCCCTGAACACCGGTAACAGCGCACCCCTGCGCATGTCCTTGGAGGAGTTCTTATGGACCCGAGCAACGTCAACGCCCAGGTCATCGACGTCATCAACCAGGTGCAGACCGCCACCATGAGCCCCCAGGTGGTGCTCACCAGCGGCGCGGGCAAGGCCTACCAGTCGGTGGCCCAGTCGGCGGCGATCGCCGTGCAGGACGCCGCCGATGCGCTGCGCAACGTCTCCACCATCGCCACCACCGCGGCGGGCGTGGCCATGGCCCAGTACCTGGCCACGGGCGACGAAAAATATGCAAAAGTGCTCAATCAGGCGCAATCGATGATGCAGGGGGCGACGGAGGATTTCAATCGCGTCGGTACCGCCGCCGCATCCGTACTCAAAGGATTTCCGGCCGGTTGAGGCCCCCAAGGAGAACCGCAGATGAGTCTTTTCGTTGCTGGTCGTTCCATTCCCCACCTCGGCCTGCTCAGCAGTATGTGCCGGCAGGTGCTGACCCTTGTCGATGGCGGCCAGCCCTGGTTGCAGTGGGCCATCGATGCCCACGAGCATCGCTATCACTTCGCCGACGAAAGCATGCTGCTGGATGGCATCCAGCAGGGCCTGCACGGCTCTCGTCTGGCCTGGCTGCCGCAGACCGGCCTGCAGGTGAGTCCGATCAAACTGCTCAGCCTGGGCGGGGAAGATATCGACACGCTGTACCGGGTGGAGCATGGCGAACACGGCAGCGCTCTGGCCGACAGCGTGCAGCGCTTGCTGTCGCGGCATTCCCTTGTCAGCAACGCTGCGCTGCAGTCCTACCGTCCTTTCCTGGCAGCCGTCGGTGGCGCCGATGCGCCGCTGCTGCAGCAGTTGGATTTCCGCGAAAGCCTTGCGCTTTGGCAGCTGGCCGCCGAACAGGGGCCGCAGCTCCCCAGCGGAGCGACCCGAGGGGAGGCAGCGGACTTCGCACTGCAGCACGCACGGCGACCGATCGAGTTCTGCGATTACTACCGCTTCTACCTGCGCACCCAGCACACCGCCGCAACCGCCGAGCAGCGGCTGGAGCGCGCCACGCACGCGCTGCAGATCCTGCTGCCCATGCTGTTCGGTGCGCTGGACGGGCCACAGCTGCCGCGCCTGCCGGCGCCTGAAGAAGTGCGCCAGGCCATCGCCGAGACACTGGAGGCAGGACGACCGGTTGGCTTCGCACGGATCTCCCTGGCCGCCCAGCAGGTCGCGGTAGCCCTGCATGGAATGCCCCTGGATCACGAGACCATCCGCGAGGCAGCGCGCCGGCAGATGCGCGAAGCCCAGGCCTTTCTCAACGAACACCCGGTCCATCGTGGGCGGCTGGGCCAGGACGGCGCCAGCGTGCAGTTCCCGATCGAGGCCTCGCGGCAGCGAGCGGTGGTGCAGGTGGAAGACAACATCATCACCCTGGCGCAGTACAACCGGCTGCTCGGCGATGACGCATCCGAAGCGATGCTCGGTTACCAGGCCAGTTCGGCGTGACGATCGTGGCGCCGTCGCACGGGCCGGAGCACGCGTGCACGTCGTTGGCTGCGGCGGCCGGTGACGCGGTTGTCGCCGGCCGGCAAGCCGCGCGACTACAGGCCGATCAGATCCTGGCCAGCGCGCAGACCGCGCTGCGCCATCTCCTGGGTGCCCGCGCTGGCGGGCACCCTTCCTCTTCCCCAGACGGAGCCATCCCGATGACCTTCCCGACCCCGCTTCCTTCGCCACCGGACGGTGGCCGCCCCCCCCACAAAAGCCCGATGGAGATCGCACAGGAACTGGCTGAAGCGGCGATGGCGGCCACCGAGCAGTCCATTCGCGCGGCGATGGAAGCCTCCCAACATGCGATCGAAGCCGCCAACGAAGCGGCTCGCCGGGCAGATGCCGCCGCCGAAGACGCTGTTCGCCGCGCTACCGAAGCCGCCGCCGAGGACGACGCAAAGTGGGAACAGCGCCGCTAGGCCGCTTGACCAGGAGCATTATCCGGCGGGCCTGCGCCGGTAGCTGCGTGGACTGACCCCCACCACCCGCCGGAAGCTTTTCTCGAAATGGCTCAGGTCGCCAAAGCCGACCTGAAGGGCCACATCGGTGATGCGCAGGCGTTGTTCGCTGCGCAGCAACTGTTTGGCATGTTCGATCCGCAACTGCTGCAACAGCGGCTTGAACGTGGTACCCAGCTCGTTGCGAAACAGGAACCCGAGGTGGGACTGGCTGACGTGTGCCTGCCTGGCGAGGTCGCCCAGGGTGAGCGGTTCGGCCGCGTGGTCTTTGAGATAGGCAAGCGCACGCTTGAGGCCGTCATGCAGACCGTCGTTCAGGCGATCATATGCGGACCGTGGCAGATCGCGGCCTTCGCGCGCGTCTGTGGCCGAGGGATCATCCCCCGCGTCCAGCTCATCCAGCGGGAAGGCGCCGGGGTCGGTCGCCGTCGCTGCGGGCGCCTCGGCGGCGGTCGCCTCCATCGCCCAGGACAGCCCCGGCGCGTGCCGCATCACATCCTCCCTGCGGATCGGACGGCCCGCGGTCATTACCGCCAGCCGCACCACCACCCGCTCCATCTCCAGCAGGTTGCCCGGCCAATCAWGGCGACGCAGTATCTCCAGCAATTCCCCACGGATTACCTGGGAATCGAACCCGTGCAGATCCAGAGCGCGGGCGGCCAGTGCGCCGATGTCTTCGACGCGTTCGCGCAAGGGGGGAATATCCACGGTGAGAAACTCCAGGCCGGCCAGCAACGCGCGCGAGAACTGCCGGTCACGCACACGCTGTTCCAGATCTACGCTGCTGGAGGCGATCACCCGGGTGGGCTGCACGGGTCGGGCATCGGCCACAGCGGCATTCAGTCCCTGGATACGGTGCGGAAGTTGCCCCTGCAGGCTTGCCGGCAACTCATCGACCTCATGGAAGTACAACGTGCCGCCCTGCGCACGTGCAAACCACTCGCCGGGCTCACCCAGCGGATGGGCGCAGTTGACCTCGACGAACGGCCCCAACCGTGACGGACCACAGCTGTGCAGGGCCGCGGCAAGCTCTACTTTTTCTGTGCCGAATTCACCGCGTACCAGCACCGGCAGGCTGCTGGCCACGGCGCGTTCGACAAACCCCTCGATCTGCTTCATCGCTTCACACGTACCCACCAGGAGCAGCGGTCGGCTCAGGACGGCTTCTGCCCAGGTCTTGGTTTCGTAGCGTTTTATCAGCTGTGCGCAGCGGTGGGCAAACAATTCACCCAAGGCGAGCGCGGTGTCGTCCAGCAGCCCGCTCTTGCCTTCCAGGTGGAGCTCTCCCAGCACCTCGTCGCCGTAGCGGATGGGTAGCCGCTGCGACGCCGGTAGTTCACGATCACCGACGGTGGCCGGCGTCGTCGCCTGGCCGTCTGCGGCCATTCCGCRCAACCGTACGCGCCCGCCGCGCAATGCCTGGTGCTGCGAAAACTCCTCCACGAACGCACCCAACAGTTCGGGCAACGAGGGGTACGGACGATATGCGCGCTGCAGCATTTCACTGACTTGCCTGTGCATTGAAACTCCCTCTGGATTGGCAACCCGGTGCGAGCACACCAGGCGATCGCACGATAGGTGCCACGCGGCGCCATCGCGGGATGCTGCGATGTCCACGCCACATGCCGCGCCTGCTGGGCGCGGTGCGTTGCCATGACACGGCGCCAGCCGCCCTCTCCCCGGGCGGTCGTGGCGAACATCGATCATCTCCAGACGGGGCCATAATCGAGGTGAGCTATCCGTGATCGAAATCGCCTACCCGAAGCACCAAATATTTGACGCTCAACACGTCGCCGGTGGAATGTCCCGATATTCACGTGAATATGTGGATTGAATCTCACTTTGGCGCGTTTCAACGCCCTGCATGGGTCACGTGGCAACGGAGGCCCGGGGGCAGTCCGTCAAAGTCCCATCGCCCTCTTGCACGTAACGCGCCCCCACACTGCGCGCCAGCCAGGCAGAAAATGGCGACCTGAACGCATTCAGAGCCTCCCCATGGCCCGGCCGTCGGCCGTGCTCCCGCTTCTACACGCCTCCCGCGCGACACCACATTGGCGCCAACACCCCCGGATCGGGGACAATACCCGCCGACCGGACGCCCCGGTCCGCTACAGCACGGACCCGCATCGAGGCGGTCATCGCTCTGCCGTCTGTCGCTGTATCCCCGCCGCTGCTCCCGGATCTGAATTGAATACCATTGCCACTCCCGTCGATGCCGACGACCTCCCCCTGACCGACCGCCTGCGCGCCGCACTGGACCTTCTGGAGGCGATCGAGGCCGATCGCAGCGTGCTCGACACCCTGCCCGACGC